>JAEYQF010000171.1 GCA_023410155.1 Verrucomicrobiota bacterium
CTCGTGGTTGATGCCCAGATCGAGACCGGCCGAGCGCACGTCCTGGGTGGCAGGGTTCTCGTAGCCTTCGTAGCGGAACGCGAGACCGGCGCGGCCCGTGAGGATGTGGTTCTCCTCCTTGATGAAATCGTAGCCGAGACCCACGGCGGCGACATTGTAGAGCTCGATGTCCTTCACCCGGTCGAAGCCGCCTTCGTCACGCGCATACCAGGAGGTCTTGCCGGCAAAGTTGTTCTGGTAGTCGATCCCGGCCTTGAATTCATCCGCGGACTTCGTGCCTTCGGTGACCTGGCGGTTGTAACCCGTGTAAAACTCCAGCTTGTCCTTCTCGGATTTCAGCACGGCGCGCGCGGAGATCGCAGTGCCGAGTTGCTCGGAGTTTCCCGTCTTGCCGGCGATGTCGACGCCAGCCTCGTAGGACCATTTGCGCTCGGCGGCTGCGCGGAGAGCGGAAACCTGCGGGTCCTCGGTGCCGACCGGCCAGGTGGCAGCCACGCGATCAACCGACGTCGTGAGCTCCCCATCAGCTCCGGAGATCCTCAGCGCTCCACCGCTGGAGCTCACGGTGCCTTGCAACACCGTGCCGCTGGCCAGCCGCACGGTCACCGGCGCGTCGGTGGTGATCGCGGCGACCTCGGACTGCTTCACCACGATGTCGCCCGCGTAGGAGGTCGCGACGAGAACGCTGCCTTCCCCGACACGGGTGACCGTGCCAACGATGCGGGCGCCGTTCTTGGTCTCGACCATGTCGGCGCGAATGGGGCCTGCCATCAGGACAACCACGAGGAGGGTCGCCAGTTTGGAGAGGTGCTTGGTGCTCATGGAATGGTTACCGGAAACGGCAACTTACCTGGTGTCAAACCGGCATTGGGCCCCGCCCCACCCAGCTCTGGCGAACAGCACACGCGTTGCTCGACACGAAGGCGGGAGCGCACTTCGCTCCACCGTCCTGTCGCATGCCCGCCCAATCCGTCCAACGCCCCGCCCTCATCGTTGCCGATCACTGGCAGGAGTATCAGTTGCTCGATTGCGGCGCAGGGATGAAACAGGAGCGCTGGGGTGATGTGACCCTCGTGCGCCCGGATCCCCAGATCATCTGGCCGCGCCACGGCAGCGGCACACCCGGCAGCGCTCCGGCCAAATGGGAGAAATGGGACGGCCTTTATCACCGCAGCGAGAGCGGCGGCGGCAAGTGGGAGTTTCGCCGCGCGCTGCCGGACCACTGGAAGATTTCCTACGCGCCGCTCGGGCTGACGTTCAAGATCCACCCGACATCGTTCAAACACACGGGCCTGTTTCCCGAGCAGGCGGTCAACTGGGATTGGTTCTCCGCGAAGATAAAAACCGCGCGCGCCGCCGGCCGCGAAGTCTCGGTCCTCAACCTCTTCGGCTACACCGGCGCGGCTTCCGTCGCGGCCGCAGCGGCCGGCGCCAGCGTGTGCCACGTCGACGCCGCCGAGGGCATGGTGAAATGGTGCCGGGAAAACGCTGCCCTCAGCGGACTCTCCGCTGCACCGATCCGCTACATCGTGGACGACTGCCTGAAGTTCGCGCGGCGCGAGCTGAAACGAGGCCGCCGTTACGACGCGATCATCATGGATCCGCCGACTTACGGTCGCGGCAGCACCGGCGAGATGTGGCGCCTCGAAGATCATCTCTGGGAGCTGCTGCTCGAGTGCCGCGCTCTGCTGAGCGAAAACCCCCTCTTCTTCCTCATCAACGCCTACACCGCCCGTCTCTCCCCCACGGTCGTGGCCAACCTGCTCGCGGAACTGCTCCACAGTCGCGGCGGCACCATCGCGGCCGGCGAGGTGGGCCTGCCGATTCAACGCGACGGCAAGGTCCTCCCGTGCGGCATCTATGGCCGTTGGGAAGGTTGACCCGCTCGCCTGCGAACTCCCTGCCCGCTCCCTATCGCTCCATGTCGCTTGCCTCCACCTACTACACACGCGCCCACGAGATGCTGGCGCGCGCCTGGGAAACCAATCGCCCGACGATCGAGAAACTCGCGCCAGTCGTCGGCGCTTCCATCGCCCAGGGCGGCGTCGTCCACACGTTTGGCAGCGGTCATAGCGAACTCATCGCGCGCGAGATCATCGGCCGCGCGGGCGGCCTCGTTTGTGTCAACGGGATCATCGATCCCACCGCCGGTTTCATCGAGAACCTCGTTGGCTACGGCACCAAGCTCGTGGAGCGCTACGACCGCCAATACCGCATGCTCCCGGGCGAGTGCGTGATCGTCATCTCCAACTCCGGCAAGAACTCCTCCCCCCTCGAGGTTGCGCTCTACGCGAAGCAGAAAGGCCTCACGATCATCGGCCTCACCGCGCTCGCGATGTCGACCACTTACGCGACGGTGCATCCCGACGGCAAAAAACTCCATGAGGTCTCCGACTTCGTGCTCGATAACGGCGGCGTGCCGGGCGACGCCATCGTGGACACGGGCGGCGGCGCGATGGCCGGCCCCACGTCGACGTTCATCGGCTGCTCGCTCCTCAACTGGCTCTCGCTCGCCGTGATCGAGTGGCTGCGGGCGAACAATCACGATGTGCCGCTCCTCCGCAGCCAGAACCTGGCGGGCTCGATCGAGCGCAACCGCGAACTCGCCGCCCGCTACGCCGGTCGGCTCAGCCGCCAGCTCGCCTAAGGCTGCCTGCGCAGACGGCGCTCCGCTCCGCGATGAACTACAAGATTGGCGTCGATGGCGGGGGCTCGAAGACCGAGTGTATCCTGGTCGATGCCACGGGCGGAGTCGTCGCGCGCCATCTGGCGCCCGGCTGCAATCCCAATGTCGTCGGCACGGATCAGGCACGGCTGATCGTCACCGACGCGCTGTGCGCGCTGCTGGTCCAGGCGCAGATCAGCGATTCCCGTTCTGCCATCGCCGCAACGCGCTTCTACATGTCGGGCGCTCCCGGGTTCTGGCAGGAGTTCGCCGCGCAGCTTGCTGATTTCGGGGAAACGAGCGCGCATCCCGATTCGCTGCCGGTGCTCGAACTCGCCACCTGGGGCCGCCCCGGGCTCGTCATCCATTCGGGCACCGGTTCGTTCGTCAGCGCACGCGCGCCCGATGGCACGATCCATTACGCAGGGGGACTCGGCTGGCGTTTCGGCGATCCGGGAAGCGGCTACGATCTCGGGCGTCGCGCCATCTCTCGCGCGTTGTTGGAGTTGCAAGGTTGGGCTGCGCGGTCGCGGCTCTCCGTCGTCGTGCGCGATCACACGGGCCTCGACGAGGCGGGGGCAATCACACGGTTCTTCTATCAAGATCCTTCGCCCAACGCGAAAATCTCCGCGCTCGCGCCGCGTGTGCTCCACCTTGCCGCCGAAGGCGACCTCACCGCCCACCAGATCCTCCTCGATTCCACCGCCGAACTCATCGAGCTGGCGGCGCGCGTCGCCACCACGCTTTTCTCCGGCGCCGCCCTCGACACCCTCCCTGCGGGGCTGAGCGGTCCCATCCTCACGCATCCCGTAGTTCAGCAGGCGCTTGCTCCGCGCTCGCCGCTGGCGCTTGTCCCTGTCTCCGATCCCCCCATCGAGGGTGTGCGCCAGCTTCTAATGCGCACCTGAAGTCCGCGCTTCACCGCACGGCCCGACCGGATTTCTGTTCGCCAGCGCGCGCGCCCGCGCTTTCGTTGATCGTATGGGTTTCTTCGATCGTCTCGCCGGCAAGCGCCAGGCCCCTTCTACTCCCCAGCCACCCTCCTCCGCTCCAGCGGCTCCCGGCCCGACCGAAACCCCCGCTGCGAGCGCCACCGCGGGCAACATCATGCCGCGCCTCGTGGCCGCGCGCGATTGCCTCGAGCTCAAGGATCTCGCGGGTGCGATGGCGATCTACGAAGAAGTGCTCGCCACGGCGGGAGACCGGGCGGACGCACTCGTCACCATCTCGGGCGATCTCGGCGCGACGGGTCATGTGAGGGAAATCGTCGAGCTCGTGGCCCCGCGCTACGACGCCCAGCGGCACGGCCCCGCCACGGGCCTCAACATTCTCCAGGCCTATCTCGCGCTGCGCGACCCGGAGTCGGCGCAACACGTCCTCGACATCCTTTTCGCGCTCAACCGGCCGGAGCTGGAAGACCGGCTCTTCGGCTTCTCGAACGCCATCGCCGAGCTTCTCCACGCGATCAACACCGGCCAGGTCGAACCCGCCGCCACTGCCGGTGCCAACCCGGGACCGGAGCGCAAGCAGGTCAGCCTCGTCAGCATCAGCAAACCGATCTGGTTCTACGGTCTCGAACCGCTCGCCGACCAAGTCCTCCCCCCGAAAAACGGACGCCAGCGGCGCGTGGCCTTTGCGCAACTCGCCCTCCTCGGCCGTGCCGACACCGACGAGGCCATGAAGCGCCCCGAGGATGAACTCGGCCGGCTCACCCGCGCGCTGCCCCTGTGGTTCGCCGAGAGTTTCTACTTCTCCCCGCACTACGCGCCGATCGCCGCGGTCGGCATCTTTGCCCAACAACACTACGCGCTGTTCGGCCGCGAGTGGACGACTGACAACCTGCGCGAACTGCTCGCATCGAACAAGGAAGGTCTCGACTACATCTTCACCGGCGCCCTTCGCGAAAAAGACGGCGAGTGCGAGGTCCTGCTTCGCGTCTGGGAAGTGAAGAAACTGCGCGAACGCAAGCAGTTCACCGCCAGATGGACGGCGGCCACCGCGGACGCCGAACTCGGCAAACTCCACGAGCAGATCCGCCTCTTCATGGAGTGGTCGCCCGAAAAAGCCGGCCTGCCCTACACCCCGCCGGCATCGCCGCGCGCGTGGCTCGAGACCCTGGGCGCCTCGCTCACTCTCTTCGTGGCCGAGAAGAACCTGCTGCCCCGCGAACAGCTTCCCCCGCTCGAGCCCGCTCTCGCCGCCGCCAGCGCCGTCGCGAGTCAGGGCGAAGCTCCCTCGCTCGCGTTCGTCACCTTGCGCAATCGCGCCGAGAAACTGGAGATCGCACAACGTCTCGAGGCCGCGCTCGCCGCCTCACCCCTCGTCGCTCAAGCCACCGGTCTCTCTTTGTGAAAATCGCCCCTGCCCCCACTGCGGACCTGCGCATCCGCGGCCAGAAACCCCTGCTCGCTCCCGCGCTCCTCGAAGACGAGCTCCCCCTGACCGAAAACGGCGCTGCCGTGATCGCCGGAGCGCGCCGCGAGATCGGCGCCATCCTCACCGGCGAGGACGACCGCCTGCTCGTCGTCACGGGCCCATGCTCCATTCACGACCCGCAGTCGGCCCTTGAGTATGCGGAGCGGCTCCGCGAGATCGTGCCGCTCTACTCCTCGGAGCTGCTGATCGTCATGCGCGTCTACTTCGAGAAACCGCGCACCGTCATCGGCTGGAAAGGCCTGATCAACGACCCTGACCTCGACGGCACTTATCAGATCAATCGCGGCCTGCGCCTCGCGCGCAAACTGATGCTCGACGTCACCGCCCTCGAGCTGCCCGTCGCGACGGAGTTTCTCGATACCACCTTGGGGCAATACTACGCCGACCTCGTCTCTTGGGGCGCCATCGGCGCCCGCACGGTGGAGAGCCAGGTGCATCGCGAACTCGCCTCCGGACTGTCGATGCCAGTCGGTTTTAAGAACCGGACCGACGGAGACCTGCAGGTCGCGATCGATGCGATCCGCTCCGCGCGGCACCCGCATTGGTTCCCCTCCCTCACGCGCGAAGGCACACCGGCCGTCCTCGGCACCACAGGCAACGACCGCACCCACCTCGTGCTCCGCGGCGGCACTCGCGGCGCCAACTACAGCGCCGAGCACATCCGCCACGCCGCCCTGCTGCTGCAAAAACACGAGCTGCCCGCGCAGCTCATGGTCGACTGCTCGCACGCCAACAGCGACAAAGATCCCACTCGCCAGCCGCTCGTCGCCGCCGACCTCGCCGCGCAAATCTCAGCCGGAGAACGAGCCATCGCCGCCGTGATGCTCGAGAGCCACCTGCTCGGCGGAGCGCAGGATTTTCGCGCCCGGCCGCTCGTGCATGGCCGCAGCATCACCGACGCCTGCCTCTCGTGGGAGCAGACGCTCCCGCTCTTCGCCCAGTTCGCCGACGCCGTTCGCCAGCGTCGCGCGCACTGAGGCGGGCCCCGGTGCGGACCGAGCCGCGACCGTGCGCGGCTCGAGCCGGGACCCGGTCCGTCCCGGGTCGCGCCAAGAGGCGGCACGAGTCGGGGCGCATTTCGGCGCGACGCCATCCGCACTCGGGCTCGAGCCGGGCTTTATTCCCTCACCTGTTCGTTCACGGTGCGCAGGAGCGCGGCGAGGTTGAGGAATTCGCGATGATGCGCCGCCTCCGCGGCGAGAAACTCGAGTGTCCACATCCGCGCGAGCCGGCGCGGACTGTCGCTCGAGGGATGATCTTTCTCGTCGAGCGCGGCCAGTTTGCTCGCGAGGTGATGTTCGAGTCGCGCGAGAAATTCCGTCGTCTGCATGCGAGATCCTAGGCAGCCGCCTCCCTGCCCGCAAACGCGCCCGACGATTCGCCCGCCCTCCTTAGCGCGGCTTCCAGCCCATCACGCGCCCGCCGCGGCGAGCTGACCGCAGCCAGCGGCGATGTCGATGCCGCGGCGCTGGCGCACGGTGCTCGGCAGCGAGAACTCTTCGGCGAGGATTTGCTGAAAACGTTTCGCCGCCTCGCCGCGCGTGGGGGCGCCGGCGTATCCAGAAGTTGGATTCAACGGGATCAGGTTCACCTGCGCCGGCAGGCCGGCCAACAATCGTCCCACTGCGCGCGCGTGCTCGGGCGTGTCGTTTTGCCCTTCGATCAGCGTCCACTCGTAGAAGATGCGTCGCCCGGTCGTCTCGCTGTAGGTGCGACACGCGGCCATCAAGTCGTCGAGCGGCCACTTCTTCGCGGCAGGCACGAGCGCCGCGCGTTCCGGCTGCGTGGCGGCGTGCAGCGACACCGCGAGATGCACCGGCTGGTTTTCCCGTGCGAGGCGCAGGATGCCCGGCACCACGCCGACGGTGCTCAACGTGATCCGCTCGGCGCCGAGCGCGAGCCCGTTGGAGTCGCGCAGAATCTCCGTCGCGCGGATCACCGCGTCGTAGTTATGCAGCGGCTCACCCATGCCCATCAGCACGACATTGCGCAGACGATGTTGGCCGGCCTCCGCATCGCCGCCGAGTTCGCGGAGCACCCGCGAGATGTGCACGGCCTGGGCGACGATCTCGCCGGCCGTGAGGTGTCGCGTGTAGCCCATCTGCCCGGTCGCGCAAAAGACGCAGCCCATCGCGCAGCCCACCTGGCTCGAGATGCACGCGGTCACCCGGCCGGTGAAACGCATCAGCACCGTCTCGATCCGCTCGCCGTCCGTTAACGTCAGGAGATATTTGCGGGTAAATCCGTCGCTGGAGTCCGTCTCCACGGCGGTCGGCAGCACCCCGATGCGCATCTCCGCCGCCAGCGCCGCCCGCACGCGTGCCGGGAGATCGTCCATCTCCTCGAAACTCCGCGCGAGCGCCAGATAAAGGTGGCTCCAGAGCCGGCCGGCGTGCACCGGGCTGAATGCGCGCCGCACCATCCACTGCCGCAGGTCCTCGCGGGTGAGGTCGTAGATGTCGTTTCTTGGATCGGCAGGCACGCGCGAGGGATACGCGAGCCGCCACCGCAGGCAAGTCCGCGCACCGGCGTTTCCCGCTGAAGATTCGCAGCGCCGGGTCGATTAGGCGCCTCGGGCGCTCGGTCTCCCCGCGCTGGCGGCCCCGCCGTTTCCTCCCATCCCAACCCGCGCTGGGGAAAAACCTTCAGTGTGCCGGCCGGCGTGCCGATGAGAAGCCGATCCCGCTTCCCCTTTTGGCAACCTCCGGCACAACTTCCGGCTTCGACCCGGCGCGCTCAGCCTGCGCCCTTCCGTTGCCCGTCAGTGCGTTACACCTTATCGCGGCGGGCTCGCGCAGCGGCGTGCTCGCGCTCTCCGCCGACGGGCGCATCGCTTGGGCCAACGATGCGTTCGGCGGCAGCACAGGGCTGACTGCCTCCGATCTTCCCGGGCAACCCACCTCCGTCTGGCTCGATTCCCTTCAGTGTGACGACGCCACCCGCGCCCGCATCGATGCCGCACTCGCGACGGGCGAATCACTTCAGACGACGGTGAGCTTTCTCGCCCGCGACGACTCCACGCGCTGGGCCGAGTTGCAGGTGCAGTCTGTGACTGACGACATCGGCGCGCCCCTGCGGCTCGTGTTGCTCGAGGACATCACCGAACGCCAACAGCACGAGGCACTGATGCAGCAGGCCAACGCCGCCATTCAGGATCTCAACGCCCAGTTCGAAAAAGCGATCGAGCACGCCCAGCAACTCGCGATGGAGGCCGCCGTCGCGAATCAGGCCAAGAGCGCCTTCCTCGCGATGATGAGCCACGAAATCCGCACGCCCCTCAACGGCGTGATCGGCATGACCGGCATCCTCGAGGCCACCACGCTCACCGACGAACAGCGCGAGTGCCTCCGCACCATCCGCATGTCGGGTGAAGCCCTGCTTGGCGTGATCAACGACACGCTCGACTACTCGAAGATTGAAGCCGGCCGCCTCGATCTCGAGGAAGTGGAGTTCGATCTTCACACCTGCGCCGAAGAAGCCGCCGAGCTGCTCGCCGGCAAAGCGTTTGCCAAGAAGCTGGAGCTGGTGTGCGACATCGCCGAAGACACGCCGCGCCGGATCATGGGCGACCCCACGCGGCTGCGGCAGATCTTCGTCAATCTTCTCGGCAACGCGGTCAAATTCACCGCGGCCGGCGAGATCGTCCTGACCATTCGCCTCGAGACGCGCACGGCCGACAAATGCCGCTTCCAGCTGGGTGTTCGCGACACGGGCATCGGCATCCCCAAGGATAAACAGCACCGTCTCTTCAAGAGCTTCTCCCAAGTCGACTCCTCGACCACGCGCCAATACGGCGGCACCGGACTGGGCCTCGCGATCAGTAAAAAACTCGCCGAGCTCATGGGCGGCACCATGTGGGTCGAGAGCGAAGGCGGCCAAGGCTCCGCCTTTCTCTTCACCATCGAAGCGTCACTCGCCCCCTCCACCGCTGCCATCGCACCCGCGCCCGCCCCGACCCGCCGCGCGCTCATCATCGACGACAACGCCACCAGCCGCAACATCCTCGGCCGCCATCTCCGCCGGCTGGGTTTCGAGCCCCTGCTCGCCGCCAGCGCCGCCCAGGCGGACGAACTCCTTCCCGGATCTCCCCGCCTCGACGTCGTCCTGGTCGATTACCACATGCCGGATATCGACGGTCTCGCCTGGGCCCGGCAGAGAGTCGGCGCGAAAAAACCCGCGCCGATTCTCCTCCTCAAAGCGCTCGGTGAGACGATCAACGACCCCGCTCTCGACGGCGTCATCAACAAGCCCCTCAAGCACGACCTCGTCTCTGAGCGGATTCAGCAAGTGCTCGCCGGCAAACACCCGAACGCCGCCTCCGCCACGGGCTCCGCGGCCGTTCCCACCACCGCCGACACCGCACGCCTCAAGCCGCTGCGCATCCTCATGGCCGAGGACAACCCGGTAAACCAAACCGTCGCGAAACATCAGCTCAAACGCCTCGGCTACGAACCGAAAGTCGTCGCCAACGGCGAACTCGCCGTCGCGGCCGTTCAGGCCGAGACCTTCGACGTGATTCTCATGGACGTGCAGATGCCGGAGATGGACGGCCTCGAAGCCACCCGGCGCATCCGCGAATCCAATCCCCAGCTGCCGTGGATCATCGCGCTCACCGCGGGCGTCGGCTCCAGCGACCGCGACGAGGCGCGCCGCGCCGGGATGAATGAATATCTGGCCAAACCGCTCCGCCCCGACGCTCTCCAGGACGCCCTCTCCCGCGCCTACAGCGAAGTGCAGCGCCTCCGTGGCGCACCGCTGCCAGCGGCCGCGGTCGCCTGAAGCGCGAGTCTCGAACCACAGAGAGACCCAGGGCACAGAGCGCTACCTGTCCGCTTCGCGAAGCACAGGCTCTGCGCTCCCCGTGTCCCTGTGATTGGACCAGACCGCAACGAATCCTGACTAGATGAAGCGACTGCGGACGGGTTGGTCGTCTGGCGCGCCTTCGTAGGCGTGCACCGCACACGCAGAATCGCTCCACATCGGCAGGTTGTGGCGCCTCCAATCCCGTGTTTCCACTATGTCGCGATTCACTTCCGGCTGTTCGCAGCTGAGCATGATTCTGTTCAGGCCGGCGTAGGCGATGTCCTGGCACGACACGCCCAGTGCCTCCGCGTAGCGAGCGACGGCTTCGTATTCGGCCTGCTCGAGGTATAATCTGACCGCTGGCATGGGAGCCTCCGGTTGATGGGTTGGGGTTGGGGGCGCTGAACCGCCGAGACTTTACGCCCACTCCACTCCTCAGACAAGCGGGCCAGCACGATCGTTGACCAGCCGGGCGGGCGTCCCGCGGAGCTGCCTGCTCCTTGCGTTCGCCCCCGCTGGCTCGCAAGCTGGGCTCATGTCTGAGTTGCTGGAGAAGTTCGTCCAGGCGTTTATCCCGCTTTTTATCGCGATCGATCCGATCGGGCTCGCCGCGATTTTTCTCGCGATGAGCGTCGGCGTGGAGCCGGCGAAGCGCCGAAAAATCTCCAATCAAGCGGCGGTCACCGGTGGAGCCGTGGCGCTCATGTTCCTGCTGCTGGGCCAGACGATCTTCGCCGCACTCGGCATCACCTCCAGCGACTTCCAGATCGCGGGCGGCCTCATCCTGTTTATCCTCGCCGCGCGCGATCTGATCCATTCCGCGGCCGAAGAGCCGGCGAAGCTCGCGGACGATTTCGGTGTGGTGCCGCTGGGCATGCCTCTGATTGCGGGGCCGGCCTCCATCACGACGCTCATCCTGCTCGCGCAGACGCTCGGGGTTTGGATCACGCTCGCCGCGCTGGTGGTTAATCTGGTGCTCGTGGTGCTCGCGTTCGCGTATGCGGAGAAGATCGGCCACTGGATCGGCTCCACGGGCATGCGTGCGATCTCCAAGATCATCTCGCTGCTGCTCGCCGCCATCGCGGTGAACATGATTCGCCAAGGCTGGGCCAACTGATCAAGGCCCCGCCGGAGCAACGTCCTTCGTGGCCGAGCAGCGGAGCGCTCACCCTTCGAATCGCGTGAGCAGCTCAGCGTAAATCTTAGCGCAATTCACGAGATCCTTCACTCGCGCGCGTTCGTCGACCGCGTGCTCGTTCTGCCCACCGGGGCCGTAGCCGAGTGTAGGAATCTTAAGATAATGCGCGAAAAAGTGCATGTCGTTGAAGCCCGTGGAAACGTTGAACACCGCCGGCGAGCGGCGCACGCGGGCGACACTAGCAGCCATCGCGGCAAAAAACGGGTGCTCGGGTGCGGAGAAGCACGCGAAGTTTTCCGACACTTTCTCGACCGTGATGCGACATTGCGGGATCTCGCCTGCCGCGGCCGCCAGAAACGCGCGCAGCTCCTTCTCGGCCTTGGCATGATCTTCGACGGCGAGCACGCGGCGATCGATCGAGAAGGTCGCGAGCGCGGGCACGGTGTTGATCTTGCCGCCTTCGCCGGCGGAAAACACGCCCCCCACATTGATCGTGGGCCGCATACGAGTCCCGTCGGGAGTGAGGAACTCCCGGCGGGCGAGCTCGCGCTTGTAGTCCTCGAGGGCGAGGACGAGCGCGGACATCTTCTCGAGGGCGTTGATACCCGCCTCGGGACGGGAGCCATGCGCGGCGCGTCCATGGACGGTAACCTGGAGCCACACCACACCGTTGTGCCCGCAGCACACCTGAGCGGCTTCACCGCCCTCCATTACCACCGCGTAATCGGGCGAGATCGGCGCGTGCCGCACGAGCCATCCCGCACCCAACTCCGAATCGGTCTCTTCGTCGGCGGTGAACGAGACTTCGACGTTGAGGCGGGGCGCGGTGTCCGTCGCGCGGAGCGCTCGCAGCGCGAGGATCAGGCTCGCCATCGATCCTTTCATGTCGGACGTGCCGCGGCCGTAGATCCATCCGCCCTCAACGCGTCCGCTAAACGGGTCGCTGTGTCGCCACTTTCCGGATACGGGGACCACGTCGTAGTGCGCGTTGAAGTGGATGGTCTTCTTCGCGCCCCGCACGCGCAGCTTGCCGAGCACGTTGAAGCGCGGAAATCCGTGCTGTTCGACTGGAAGAACT
This sequence comes from Verrucomicrobiota bacterium, assembly GCA_023410155.1. Taxonomy (GTDB): domain Bacteria; phylum Verrucomicrobiota; class Verrucomicrobiia; order Opitutales; family Opitutaceae; genus Opitutus. The sequence continues at coordinate 12,121 of JAEYQF010000171.1, forward strand.
CTCCGGGCCAGCGCGCGCGGCACGGAAAAGCGCTTCGTGGCCAGCCCGAGGGAGGAAAGCTCCGCGGCGAGCCGTGCGGTCATCACCTCATAGTTTTCGCCGGGGGGATTGACGGTCGGGATGCTAACCAGGTCCCGCAGCAGCCGGACCGCATCCGGGCCATGGCGATCGATGTAGGCGAAAGGGCTCATGGTTCGCTAAAAAGGCCAGCCGCCCCCCGCCCCCGTCAAACCTCAAAAACGGGCCTTCCAACCTGCACGCCAGTCCCTCTCGGCAACATCCGTATTACGGTTCGAACTTTTGTTTTTTACTGCCTTTCCGTCGCTTGCACCACCATCGCCAAGCCTCATTTCAGGTAGTTGACCCAGATCAACCGCGCGAGCGTGAGGGCCACCATGGTGAAGAATAGAGGGCGCACGAGGCGCGCGCCGCGCGTGACAACGAGTCCGGCTCCTAGTCGTCCGCCGATCAACTGCCCGCCTGCCATCGCGAGCCCGGCACCGAAATGGATCAGCCCCGCAGCGGCGAAAAGCGCAAGCGAGGCGAGATTGCTGGTGGCGTTCATTACTTTGGTGGTGCCAGTCGCCTGCGTGAAGTTCTCGCCGCGCACCAGCAAGAGCGCGACGGCCCAGAACGAGCCTGTGCCGGGGCCGAAGAATCCGTCGTAGAACCCAAGCGCGAGCCCGAAGAGCAGGAAAAAGGGTGTGCGCTCCATCCGTGCGGGACGCGTTTCGCGGCCGAGCTCGGGTTTGCAGATCATGTAGAGGAGAATCGCAGCGAGCAGCCACGGGATCACGCGGCCAAGCGCGTCAGCCGACAGGCGTTGCACGGTGAACGCTCCCGCCACCGCACCGACCAGCGTGGCCACGATGCCCCAGATGCAGGCCCGCAGATCCACGACTTTCTGCCGCACAAAATGCCGTGAGGCCGACACGCTGCCGAAGCTGGATTGGAACTTGTTTGTGCCGAGCGCGAGCGGCACCGGCAGTCCGAGGTTGAGCAACGCCGGCACGGTGATGAGCCCGCCGCCGCCCGCCACGGAGTCGACCAGGCCGGCTACGAGGCCGACCGTAAACAGCACGGGATAATGCCACCACTCGAGGATCACGCGCGCAGCATCGCCGTTGCGCCGGGGAACGGAAGCGTGGAATCAAATGCGGCCCACCACTGACTTCGCGAACGGTTCCTGCTCTGGTCGAGCGGGCCAGCGCCCTTCAACGCCATGCTCTCCGCCGCCAAAATCATCGCTCGACTCGCGCTCGAACCGCTGCCCCTGGAGGGCGGCTACTTCCGCCGGACGTGGACGAGCGCCGATGCGCTTCCAAGCGGCCGTCCAGTCGGCTCGGCAATCTACTTTCTGATCACGCCGGAAGCACTGGGATTCTCCGCGCTGCACCGCCTAAAGATCGACGAGCTGTGGATGTATCACGCCGGTGACCCGGTCGAGCATGTGCAACTCGATCGCACCGCTGGCGGGTCCGCCGTGATCACGGTGCTGGGCGGGGATCTCGCCGAGGGCCAGGTGCCGCAGCTTCGCGTGTGCGGCGGACGCTGGCAGGGCGCGCGGCTCACACCAGGCGGTTCCCACGGCTGGAGTTTGTTCACGTGCACGATCTCGCCGGGCTGGGAGGATGGGGAGTTTGAGCTCGGAGAACGCCAAGCCCTCAGCCGTGAATTTCCTCTCGCGACCGATTGGATCACGCAGCTCACGAGATGATTTTTGACACGATGCCCCCCGCGGCGCAGGGTCGCACTTGATCATGTCTCTGGCCGACTTGAGAAAAGAATACAGCCTCGCCGGGCTCGCGGAGAAGGACCTCGCCCGCGACCCGTTCCGCCAGTTCGACAGGTGGTTCCAGGAAGCTTCGGCGGCGAAGTTGCCCGAACCCAACGCGATGGTGCTCTCCACCTGCTCGCGTGACGCGCGTCCCTCCAGCCGCATCGTGCTGCTCAAGGCGGTCGACGGACGCGGCTTTGTTTTCTACACGAATTACGAGAGCCGCAAAGGCCGCGAACTCGAGGGAACGGGTCGCGCGTCGCTGCTGTTTCCCTGGTTTCCGATGGAGCGACAGGTGATCGTCGAAGGTTCGGTCACGAAGGTCACCCGGGAGGAGGCGGACACCTATTTCCACAGTCGTCCGCTGGCGAGCCAGCTCTCCGCGTGGGTGTCGCAACAGAGCTCCGTCGTCGCGGGCCGCAAAATCCTCGAAGACTCGATGAAGGAGCTGGAGAAGAAATACGCGGGCGCTCCCGTGCCGCTGCCGCCGCACTGGGGCGGATTTCGCGTGTCACCAGAGACGGTCGAATTCTGGCAGGGCCGGCGCAGCCGCCTGCACGATCGGCTGCGCTATCGTCGCGGACCGGACGGTGGATGGATTGTGGAGCGTCTCGCCCCGTGAAGAAACGAGCCGGCTCACGGCCCGTTGCGCCGAATTCCACCCGACTCGCCGCCGCCCTCCGGGCGCAGGCCGACGGCGTCTTTCTCGCTCGCCCGAAAGCCCGCGACCGCGGCGGCCTGGAGATCGT
>JAEYQF010000212.1 GCA_023410155.1 Verrucomicrobiota bacterium
CGCGCCTGCAGGCTCGCAATATTGTCATCGCCACCGGCTCTGCGCCGGTCGAGCTGCCGTTCATGAAGTTCGACGGCAAGACGGTCGTCTCGTCCGACGACGCGATCGCGTTTTCCTCCGTTCCAAAGCAGCTCGTGGTCGTTGGCGGCGGCGCCATCGGCCTTGAACTCGGCTCCGTGTGGTCGCGCCTCGGCAGCGAAGTCACCGTCGTCGAATTCCTCCCGAAGATCATCGCGACCTACGACGACGATGTCGTGCGCAACTTCACCCGTATTCTGCAGAAACAGGGATTGAAGATAGAGACAGGCGCGAAGGTCACCGGTTTTGCCAACGGGAAACTCACCGCTGAGCGCGAAGGGCAGAAACTCGAATTCCCGGCCGATAAGGTTCTCGTCGCCGTGGGTCGCCGCCCCTACACGGACGGACTTGGCCTCGAGAAAATCGGCGTGCAGCTCGACGAGAAGAAGCGCGTCAAAGTTGATGCCCACCTCCGCACCAACATCGCGAGTGTCTGGGCAATCGGCGACGTCGTCGCCGGGCCGATGCTCGCGCACAAAGCCGAGGAAGACGGCGTCGCCGTCGCCGAGTGGATCGCCGGCAAGGCGGGCCACATCAACTGGGACCTCGTGCCCGCGATCGTTTACACCTCACCGGAAGTCGCATCCGTCGGCCTCGGCGAAGATGCCGCGAAGGCGCAGGGCCTCACGATCAAGGTCGGAAAATTCAACCTGGCTGCCAACGGCCGCGCGATCGCTGCTGCCGCAACGGATGGGTTCGTGAAGATCGTCGCCGATGCGAAGACCGACAAAATCCTCGGCGCACAGATTCTCGGCAACAACGCCGGCGAGCTCATCAGTGAAGTCGTCACGCACATGGAATACGGGGGCAGTGCCGAAGACCTCGGCCGCACGATCCACGGGCATCCGACGATGTCCGAGGCCGTGAAGGAAGCTGGCCTCGCCGTTAGCAAGAGCGCGATCCACGCGCTCTGATCGAGGTGCGGTGCCCCCACCGCTCCTTCCTCCCTTCCGCTCGATCCCGTGCCCCGGCGACCTCCGGGAGTTCGCGATCCGCTCAATCCACGTCGATCGCCCGGCCGGCTTCCCGTTTCTCGAGGCTGCGAAACGCAAACATCGTTTCGCTTTCCACGATGCCCTCGGTCCGCAGCAGCTCGTCGGTGATCACGTATTCGATCTTGTCGATCGAGTCGCACTTGATGATCGCCATCAGATCCCACCGTCCCGACACCGAATACACATCGGTGATGTCGCGGATCTCCAAGAGCTTCTCCGCCGTTCCCGTCACCTTCCGGTGATCGATCTTCAAGAGCACGATTGCAGTAGCCATAGATCATCGCGCAGCTGCCGCCTCATCGCAGCAAAGCTGGGCGTGCTTTGACTCTACACAGCCGCACGATGATTGCACGTCGCGAACGCGCTGTTGTTCGCCCCTGGAATCGGGAATCGAAATCGAAACCCCTACTTCACTCGCGCCCGCAGGAATTCGACCAGCGTTCGTGCCGCACGGCTCAACGGCCGCGCCTGGCGATGCACGATTCCGATTGAGCGCGTCATCCCCGCGAGCGCGCGATAGCGAACGGTTTTCGCCCCCGGATTGCGCGCCATCGCCGGCACGATCGACACGCCCCACCCCTCCGCCACAAACGCCAGCACGGTCTCAATCTGCGCGCTGCGAAAACTCACCCGCGGCGCAAACCCGTTCAGCCGGCAGAACTGCAATGCCTGCCCCGCGAGACAATGCCCCTCCTGCATCAGGATGAACGGCTCCTCCGCCAAATCGTCGAGCGTCAGCGCCCGGCGTGAGGCCAGCCGGTGTCCCGCCGGCATGGCGACCAGGAGCGGTTCGTCGAAGAACTCCTCGCTGATCAGCCCAGCCCGCTCGATCGGCAGACTCAGGAGCGCGAGGTCGATTTCTTTCCCGATCGCGGCGCGCACGAGCGCATCGGTCGTGTCTTCGTGCACGACTACCTCGATACCCGGATGCGCTCTCGAGAAAGCCCGCAAGCGGGCCGGCAGATAATAGGGCGCCACAGTCGGCAGGGCACCGAGCACGACGCGTCCGCGCAACAGCCCACCCACCTCGCGCACGCTCTCGCCCGCCAATTCCACCTCGTCCAGCACGCGCTCCGCGTGCGCGCGAAAAATCTCACCCGCCGCCGTCAGCGCGACCGTTCGCTTCGTGCGCTCGAACAATCGCTCCCCGAGTTCCTCCTCGAGTTTGATGATCTGCTGGCTGAGCGATGGCTGCGCCACCCGGCAGCGCTCCGCGGCGCGGCTGAAGTTTCGCGTGCGCGCGACCGCGACGAAGTAGCGCAGTTGATGGAGCTCCATAGGCGTTTCCTATTACTAAAAGCGGAACTTAGTCTTTCTCCTTCCGCTCGCCAGTTGATAATCTGCGGGTCGCTCGCGCGGTCAGTCCCGCGTTTCTGGCGGATACCCACTCCTTCATGTCAACTGCACCTCAGCTCACCACCGCCTCCGGCATCCCGGTCGGCGACAATCAGAACTCGCTCACCGCCGGTCCGCGCGGCCCTGTCCTCCTCCAGGACTTTCACCTGCTTGAGAAGCTCGCGCACTTCAACCGGGAGCGCATCCCCGAGCGTGTCGTGCACGCGAAAGGCTCCGCCGCCTACGGCAAGTTCACTGTCACGCACGACATCACCAGATACACGTCCGCGAAACTGTTCTCCAAGGTGGGCAACACCTGCGAAACGTTCCTCCGCTTCTCGACGGTCGCCGGCGAGCGCGGCGCCGCCGACGCCGAGCGCGACGTCCGCGGCTTCGCCCTGCGTTTCTACACCGAGCAGGGCAACTGGGATATCGTTGGCAACAACACGCCCGTCTTCTTCCTGCGCGATCCGCTGAAGTTCCCTGACTTCATCCACACGCAGAAGCGCGATCCTCAAACCAATCTCCGCAGCGCCGTCGCGGCGTGGGATTTCTGGTCGCTCTCGCCCGAGTCGCTGCACCAGGTCACGATCCTCATGAGCGATCGCGGCATCCCGAGGAACCTGCGCCAGATGCACGGCTTCGGTTCGCACACGTATTCGTTCATCAACGCCATCGGCGAGCGCCACTGGGTGAAGTTCCACTTCAAATCCATGCAGGGCATCGCCAACTACACCGACGCCGAGGCCGCCGCCGTGGTCGGCAGCGACCGCGAATCGTCGCAGCGCGATCTTTTCCACGCGATCGCCGACGGCAACTTCCCGCGCTGGCGCTTCTGCATCCAGGTCATGACCGAGGAGCAGGCCCGCACATGGCGTTTCAATCCGTTCGATCTCACCAAGGTTTGGCCGCACGGCGAATTCCCGCTGATCGAGGTCGGCATCCTCGAGCTCAACCGCAATCCGCAGAACTATCACGCCGAGGTCGAACAGGCTGCGCTCGCTCCTTCCAACATCGTTCCCGGCATCAGCTTCTCGCCGGACAAAATGCTTCAGGCGCGTATTTTCTCCTACGCGGACGCGCAACGCTACCGCATCGGCGGAAACTACCAGCAACTGCCCGTCAACGCCCCGCGCTGCCCCGTCTTCAACTATCAGCGCGATGGCGCGATGCGCTTCGATTTCTCGAAGGATGTTTCGCCCAACTACGAGCCGAACTCGTTCAACGGCCCGAAGGAATGCCCGGCCTTCAACGAGCCGGGACTGAAGCTCGAGGGCGACGCCGACCGCTATAACCATCGCGCCGGAAACGACGACTACACGCAACCGGGCAACCTCTTCCGTCTCTTCGACGCGGGGCAACGCGAGCGCCTCTTCGGCAACATCGCCCGCCACATGGCCGGCGTGCCGCAGGAGATCCAGCTCCGCGCCATCTGTCATTTCTTCCGCGCCGATCCGGCTTACGGCACGGGCGTCGCACAAGCCCTCGGTCTCGACATCCGCGAGTTCGTGGCGAAGGCGACGGCCAACGGCGCTATGCCGCCCGCCTCGAAATGAGCGCGCAACTGCTTCACTCCAGCGTCACGAGTGACGAGCTCGTGACCAGTGGGCCGCTCTGGCTCCTGCTGGGAGTTTAAGCCAAGCCTCCCTGACTGGCGTCGTCTTCGGACGGCGCCGTTTTTTTGCGCCATCAGGCCAGTTGCCGCGCGAGCCATTCGGCCGCCGATTGTCCGCCCGTGTGCGCCAGCATGGCGTGGAGACGTTGCGCATCAGCCGCGGTCCGTTCCCGCCGTTTCGGATCGTTCACACAAGCGAGCAACTCCTCCGCAAGCGCCTCCGGCGTGGCTGCGTGCTGAATGAACTCGGGATACATCGGCTCATTGAGCAGCAGATTCGCGATGCCGAGATACGGCACCTTCACCAGGAAACGACCGAGAAAATACGTCAGCCGATCCGTGCGATAGGCCACCGCTCCCGGAATGCCCGCGAGCGCGCCGTGCATCGACATGGTGCCGCTCGA
>JAEYQF010000349.1 GCA_023410155.1 Verrucomicrobiota bacterium
GTCAACGCCACTCTTGTCGTTCACGTTTCCGGTGAAGGAAATCAGCGCGTTCTTCTTGGACGCGCTGCGGACGATCGTCAGCACCGGCGGAGTGTCATCCTGCTTGGGCGACTGACGGGAGAGGCGAGCCTTGTAGTTGAAGGTTTCGCCCGGCAGCGGCGGGGCAAGCGGCGGGCCGTAGCGGTGACGGGTCGCCTGCTCGTAAGCGTAGGCAATCGCGAGCACGTTGGCGTCATCGTACAACCGGCCGGTGACGTTGAGCGTCAGCGGCTCGCGACGGTTCTCGTCGTACTGCAGCACACCCATCGGAACGGTGACGGCGGGCAGGTGCATGAAGTTGACGAGGTCGCGGCCGATGATCGTGCCGCTTGTCGGCCCCTTGTTCGGCCAGACCGGCCAGACCACGGCGTCGAGACCTTCGGCGTCCATCCAGTCTTCGAAGGCGTTTTTCTGCTGGGCGCGCGCCAGGTAGTGTTCGATGCCGGGATCGGAATCGAACGGGATCGCGGTGCCCTCGCTGTAGGTCTGGGTCGCCGGGTCGTAGGTGTACATCGCGTTGCGCACGGCCGCGCTGATGCCGGTGACGAGTGAGGCGGTTTGAACGACCTTCTGCGCCAGCGACTGCTCGGTGTCACCCGGGCGGCGGACGATCGACTCGATCAGGCCCCGGTACGAGTACGCGGCGACCTGCGTGCTGTACGGAGCGCTCAGGAGGCGCGTCACCGGAGCGTCCGGGCCACGATTGTAGGTCGTGCTGACCTCCGGCGGCATGAAGACGAACTCAACGATGGCGCCGGCGGCCTCCATGTCGGCCTTCGCCTGCTGCACCAGCGCGAACGTGGCGGGCGTTGTGTTCTGGACGTTGACGGTGTTGCTGGTTGCGCCGGGACCCGGGTTGGGATGCGGCAGGCCAACGTAGGTACCGATGATGCCGATCTTCTTGCCCTTGAGCGTGGCGTTCGCGATCGCGGCGGTGAAGCCGGACTGCGGCACTTCACGCCGGTCCTCGAGGAGCGGCAGGATGGGTGCCCAAATGTCGTTGGGGTCCTTTTCGCCGACGATGTCGCGCACCAGGGCGTTGTCCGCCGCGTGGCGGGTCATCGGACCGATCACGTCGCGTTCCGGGACCAGCGGGATGATCTTGTCGACAGAGATGGAGCCACCGCTGACCTTGTACCCGACGAGCGCGCTGCGATCGCTCGGGTTGCGGATGGAGCCGCCGGTTTCACCGCCGAAGGTGAATCCCGTCAGGTAAGCGCCACTGGCGACGCCCGAGCCACCGCTGCTCCCGCCCGGCAAGGCGCCGGCGAGGTACGCGCTCCGGACGGCGCCGCGCAGCTGGGAGTTGGAGTTGGTGGCGGAACTGGCCCACGTATCCATGTTGGCATGACCCATGACCAGCGCGCCGGCCTGCCGGAGCTTGGCCACGCTCCAGGTGTCGTTCAGCGTCACCAGGTCTTTCCAGCCGTTGGCGCCGCCGGTGATGGGCATGTTTTTGATCGAGTACGACCACTTGACCAGAAACGGAACGCCATGGAGCGGTCCCAGGACCACGCCGCGTTTCCGCATGCGGTCCGCGTCCGCGGCGTCTTCCAGCAGTTCTGGATTGATCGCGGCGACGGAGTTGAGCGGCTGCGCCGGCGCGATCGGGCTGGCCTGATCATACGCCTGGATACGGCGCAGGTACAGGTTCACCAGCTCAACCGACGTGAGCGCCTTGGAATCCATCGCCATGGTCAGCTCGGAGAGCGTCGCAGTGCCGAGATCGAAGGTCTCGTTGCTGACTTTGGCGCGGGCGGTCGGCTGCAGGGCGATTAGGGCCGCCGCGGAGCCGAGAACGAGGCGGGCCAGTGGATCGAAGCGTAGTCTCATGTGTGTTGGAAGAGCCGCTCCCCGGGAGGGGGACGCGGCGGGCGGCATGAGCAACGTGCATGCCACCACGCCGGGTGTTCACCCCGGTTGCTCCATCGAACGGTTCGGGCAGAACGCTTGTATCCGTGCGGTTGCGACAGTCAGAACGGGTCCCCCAATGCGGGAGATCCGAGGGGGCGCGTCACCAGAAGCCGGATGCGTTCAGCTGGCGCCGGCCGGTCGCCCACGAAAAGTTTTCATGCGTCCCGCCGCGGTGGCCCGCCGGCCAGTTGTGATCAGCTGGACGGAATTGAATCGTCGAACAGGCGCACCAGCTCCTCCGGCATATCGTCAATCATCTGCAGTTGTATGCGCCGAAAGAATACTTCGGCCGCTTCCGATTGCAGCTGGATCCGGCCGCGGGTCAGTGGATGCGCGATGCCGTCCGTAACGTAGCGCGAGTCGCGCAGCACCATCACGACCTGGCCGTTGACCAGGTGCACGCTGCGACCGTTGAAGCAGACCAGCTCCAGCTCAGTCCAGCCCCTGTCAGGCGTTTCCGCGTCGATGCTGCGCAGACAGAAGGGCGCCACGGACTCTCCGGCCCCGAACGGGCGAAACGGTTGCCGCACGCTGGCCACGCTGTTCATCATGCCCTCGGGCAGGAGGGCGCGGATGTCGATCGCTGAATTGGCCTGAGCCCAGTAGTCGCCCATGTGTCCTTCCATGATCTGAAATTCCTGTGAGAGCATCCAGGAGCGCCAGTACTCCACCCCGGCGGGTCCGATCGAGTGGTAGAGGATGCCCGAGTCCTTGAGCAGGGCTTCCCGCGGCGGCCACTTCAACTCACCCCAACGGACCTGCAGCCGCAGTCGATAGTTGGTGAACTCGGCCCGCGTGAAAACGCAGCCGTAGATTTCGCCACTGATCCGCAGCACGGGTTCACCGTCCTGCTCGAGCACGGTAAACACACCCGCCGGATCGTGATCGTAGCCGATGGGCTCCAGCGGCACCCCGGCCGCATCGACGGGCGGCCGGCCGTTATAGCCCGGTTGGTGCCGGAAACTCAGGTAAGTTCGCCATTGCGACAGCTCCCGATCCAGCAGGTCCGTCCATTCCTGCGCGTGGGTCGGGGAAACGAGCCCCGTCAGGAGCCCCAGCCAGAAGCCCAGCCACTGGAACGACGTGCACGCGCGGGGAGGGAGGGTCATGGACCGCACTTCACTCCAGATTCGCGTCCCCGGAAACGT
>JAEYQF010000371.1 GCA_023410155.1 Verrucomicrobiota bacterium
ACCAGGACAGCCCGCGCCGGGCCCACTCGATCGCCGCGCAGGGCGGCATCAACGCCGCCAAGAACTATCAGAATGACGGCGACAGCGTGTATCGACTTTTCTATGACACCTTGAAGGGCGGCGACTACCGCGCCCGCGAGGCCAACGTCCACCGCCTCGCCGAGGTGTCCGTCAACATCATCGACCAGTGCGTCGCGCAGGGCGTGCCGTTCGCCCGCGAATACGGCGGTCTTCTGGCCAACCGGTCCTTCGGTGGCGCGCAGGTTTCCCGCACGTTCTACGCGCGCGGTCAAACCGGTCAGCAGCTCCTCCTCGGCGCCTACTCGGCCCTGTCACGCATGGTCGGCGCGGGTGCGGTCGAGCTGATCACGCAGCACGAGATGGTCGATCTGGTCCTCGTCGGCGGCCACGCCAAGGGCGTGATCACGCGCGATCTGGTCACCGGCAAACTTGTCCGCCATTCGGGCGACGCCGTGATCCTTGCGACCGGCGGCTACGGCAACGTCTTCAACCTTTCCACCTACGCGCGTGGCTCCAATGCCACCGCGATCTGGCGCGCCTACAAGCGCGGTGCGTGTTTCGCCAATCCGTGCTACACGCAGATTCACCCGACGTGCATCCCGGTTTCCGGCGACTACCAGTCGAAGCTCACGCTCATGTCGGAGTCGTTGCGCAACGACGGTCGCATCTGGGTCCCGAAGAAAAAGGAAGACTGCAAGAAGGACCCCAACACGATCCCCGAAGAAGATCGCGACTATTATCTCGAGCGCATCTACCCGAGCTTCGGCAATCTCGCCCCGCGCGACGTTTCCTCTCGTGCCGCCAAGCGCATGTGCGACGAAGGCCGCGGTGTCGGTGAGACCGGCCTCGGCGTCTATCTCGATTTCAGCGACGCCATCAAACGCCTCGGTGAGGCCGGCGTGCGCGAGCGCTATGGCAATCTCTTCGACATCTACCACGAGATCACGAACGAGAACGCCTACAAGACCCCCATGCGCATCTATCCCGCGGTGCACTACACCATGGGCGGCCTCTGGGTGGACTATAACCTGATGTCCAACATCCCCGGCCTCTTCGTGCTCGGCGAAGCCAACTTCTCCGACCACGGCGCCAACCGCCTCGGTGCCTCCGCGTTGATGCAGGGTCTGGCCGACGGCTACTTCGTCATCCCTTACACGATCGGCGATTATCTCGCGGCGCAGAAGCCCGGTTCGCGTCCGAAGACCGATGCCCCCGAATTCAAAGCCGCCGAGGACAACGTCGCCTCGATCACCAAGCGCCTCATGTCCGCCAAGGGCAAGGAGCCGGTGAACTACTACCACAAGAAGCTCGGCCAGCTCATGTGGAATTACTGCGGCATGGCGCGCACGAAGGAAGGCCTCGAGAAGGCTCTCGTCGAAATCCCGAAGCTTCGCGAAGAGTTCTGGGCCAACGTCAACGTCCCCGGTTCCGCCGACACGCTCAACCAGGCGCTCGAACGCGCCGGCCGTCTCGCCGATTTCATGGAGCTGGGCGAACTCATGTGCCGCGATGCGCTTACCCGGGAGGAGAGCTGCGGCGGTCACTTCCGCGAGGAATACCAATACCCGGACGGCGAGTGCAAACGTGACGATGAGAAGTTCGGCCACGTCGCCGCCTGGGAGTTTCAGGGCGAAGGCAAGACGCCCCTCCGCAACGTCGAACCGCTCAACTACGAATTCACCAAGATGAGCGTCCGCAGCTACAAGTGATCTCGGCCCACTGATCGAGAATCAAAAATCGAACATCAAAAATCGAGAATCCGAACATGGTCGCCGAAAACAACAGCACCAAACTCATCTCCGTCACCCTCCGCGTCTGGCGCCAAGCGGCGGCCAACCAGCCGGGCAAGTTCGTCGACTACAAGGCGTCGAACCTCAACCCGAACATGTCCCTCCTCGAGATGCTCGATGTGGTCAACGACGACCTCGAGCGCCAGGGACAGGACCCGATCGCCTTTGCGCACGACTGCCGCGAGGGCATCTGCGGCACCTGCTCGCTCGTGATCAACGGCAAGCCGCACGGTCCGCATCGCGGCATCGCCAGCTGCCAGACTTATATGCGCAGCTTCAGCGACGGTGAGACGATCACGATCGAGCCGTTCCGCGCCGCACCGTTTCCGATCGTCAAGGATCTGATCAGCGACCGCAGCGCGTTCGACAAAATCCAGCAGGCCGGAGGCTTCATCACCGCGCGCACCGGCTCCGCTTGCGATGCCAACGCGATTCCCGTGCCGAAGGGCGACGCCGATCTCGCGATGGACGCCGCCTCGTGCATCGGCTGCGGTGCGTGCGTCGCGGCCTGCAAGAACGCCAGCGCGATGCTCTTCGTCGCCGCGAAAGTCTCCGCTCTGGGTCTGCTCCCGCAGGGTCAGGCCGAACGCGATCGCCGCGTGCTCAGCATGGTCTCGACCATGGACGAACTCGGTTTCGGCAACTGCACCAACTACTACGAGTGCAGCGCTGCGTGCCCGAAGCTGATCTCGCACGACTTCATCGCCCGGATGAATCGCGACTACCTGAAAGCGTCGGTCCGCGCGAAGCTCAAGCCCGAGTCGGCCAACACCGCCGGTGGCGGCGCCTAAGCGCGCGAACCCAAGAATCGGTAGTCGCCCTTTCCGAAGCCACGTCCCCCCGACGTGGCTTTTTTGTGCGCACTTTTCGTGCTGCCGCCGATTTTTGCACCACGCTGTAACTTTTCGCCGTGGTGCCGTGTTGTCAGGGCAACACCACACTTCCCATGAAAACGATCCCTGTTCTCCTCTTCCTCTCCGCGTTGGCTGCCTGGCTGGCGCTCTCCCTCTCGGCCGCTGCCGCGAGCAGCCTCTTCCTCCTCGCCGGTTTCAGCTGCCTCCTGCTGACCGACTACGCTCGCCCCGCGATGCGTTACAACGCGACCAGCGCCGTCGCCGCCCGGCCGGCGCGCTCCGTCAATCTGCGGCTCGCGGCCTGATTAGCTGCGAACCTGCACTGGGGCGGTCCCTGCCTCCTCGAGGCGGGGATCGCTTTTTGTTATTCCGCGAGCGGACGCAGATCGACACTGCCCTCGGACTTCGCGTTCACCCTGAAGTCGTCCTCATTGAAGACCTGAAAGAGCACGCTCTCGACCCGGTAGGAAACGGTGCGGTCGCCGGCGCTCGCCACCATCTGGCGCAGAGCCGCGGGGTTTTCCACCCGCATGACGAGCGTCTGGTTCACGGCACCCATCGCAGGCAGTCCTACGGGAGGAGCGTCTTCGATTTTTGCCACCAAGGTGCCGTTGAAGAACACCCGGTGGTTCGAGCGCACCAGGCCGATGGCGAACACACTCTCGTTGGCGTAACGCAGGGTGAGCGACACCGAGCCCGGCTCGTCCGGTGCCGGCGCACATGACGTGATGCTCACTTGGATGCTGTTGGGCACCGGAGAGCTTCCGCAGCCGGAAAATGCCAGAGCGAACAACGCCGAGAACAACACGAAGAGGGGGAGTCGTTTCATGAGGTGAGATCGGCGGTGATGCAGGCGCAATGCTTCGCCGACTGCAAGTTCAGCCCGAGCCACGGCTCGGAAGGACGCGGTCTTTTTCCTCTGTCTGAGTCACGCCGAACCTCGGCGCGAGCCGGTCCGCACCCAGTCCCGACCCGGTCCGCACTGCGTCCCAACTCGGTCCACACTCAGGCGCGGGCCGGTCTCAGAACACGGACAGTGCCCGCGCGCTCTCGATCACGACCCACGCACCGCCGCCGGCGAGCAGCAGGGTCAGGCCCTGACGGAGGAGTTTGCGCCCGCGGAGGACCGCGTCGTGGAGATCCGTATCGAGCGCCTTGCGGTTACTCTGTGCCATGAAGCTCACGAACCGCGGATCGCGCAGACGGCTCCGCTGGTCGCGAACCAGACCGAAGCGGACCGCGGGGCGGCGGCAGAGATTGAGCAGGACGCGCAGCACAGTTTCTTCTTACATCGGAAGTTTGGATTCGTTTTTTCAACGTGAAATTCACTAGGGTGGGCATTTCACGCCTTTTTCTCCGTCTTCCATGCACCACTTCCGCTACTCCGGTTCCGACCTGCAATGTGAGTCTGTCGATCTCGCCGCCGTCGCGCGGCTCTATGGCACCCCGACGTATGTTTACAGCGCGTCGACGATCGAGGACCACTACAAGCGCCTGCAGAGTAGCCTCTCCGGACTCGACCTGCAGATCTGCTACGCGATGAAGGCCAACTCCAACCTCGCGCTGCTCAAGCTGTTTTCCAACCTCGGCGCGGGCTTCGACCTGGTGAGCGGCGGCGAGATCCGGCGCGTGATCGCGGCCGGCGGCGACGTGAAGACGAGTGTGTTCGCGGGCGTCGGCAAGACCGAAGCCGAGATCAAACTCGCGCTGGAAAACGGCATCTTCTCGTTCCATGTCGAGAGCGAGCCCGAGCTCGCGCGTATCAACCACGTCGCTGGCACGATGGGCGTGAAGGCCCCGATCGCGTTCCGCATCAACCCCGACGTCGACGCGCACACGCACGCGAAAATCACGACGGGTAAGAGCGACAACAAGTTCGGCGTGCCGCTGCGCGCCGCGATGGCCGCCTACGAGGCCGCGTCGAAGTTGAAGAACATCGAGCTCAAGGGCGTGCAGATGCACATCGGGTCGCAGCTCACCTCGGTCGGGCCGTTCGTCGAAGCGGTGAAGAAACTCGCGCCGTTCGCCGCCGAGCTGAAGGCCAACTTCGGCATTCGCTACTTCTCCATCGGCGGCGGCATGGGCATCGTCTACAAGGACGCGCTCGCGAGCGGCCAGCCCGGCTGGTGGGATGCGCTCCCCGCGGATCAGCGTCCGCTCACCCCCGAAGTTTACGGCGAGGCGCTCACGCCTCTGCTCCAGCCGCTGGGCCTGAAAATCCTCCTCGAGCACGGACGCTTCATGGTCGGCAACGCCGGCGTGCTGGTGTCCAAGGTCGAGCACCTGAAGCGCGGCGCGAACAAGAATTTCCTCATCGTAGACGCGGCGATGAACGACCTCGTGCGCCCCGCGATGTATGAGAGCTATCACGAGATCGTGCCGCTGCATCGCGACACCTCCCGTCGGGCGCTCACGGCCGATATTGTCGGCCCGATCTGCGAGAGCGGCGATTGCTTCGCGAAGGATCGTCAGCTGCAGGAAGTCGGCGAGGGCGAACTGATCGCCTTCATGAGCGCCGGCGCCTACGGCTACACGATGGCCAGCCGCTACAACACCCGCGCGATGGCGGCCGAAGTGCTCGTGAAAGGCAGCAGCTTCGAATTGATCAACGCGCGAGAAACTTTCGAGCACATGGTCGCCAACGAAAAAGTGCCGGCGTTCCTCCGCTGAGCGAGTCGTGGCTTGCGCCGAGCCGGGGAGCTTTCAGCGTCGTCGGAGGTTGATGTCCACTCACCCATGAAGTTCGCGGTCCTCGGAGCTGGCGCTTGGGGCACGGCGTTTGCCCTCCACTTGGCTCGTCTCGGCCGGCCGGTCACGCTCGTGCCGCGCCGTCCTGAGCACGCGGAGGCGATGCGTGCGGCAGGTGAAAACGCCGACTACCTGCCCGGACTTCCGTTCCCGCGCGGACTCGAGGTCACGGCCGATGCCGCGGCCGCGCTCGCGGGCTCGGAGGTGGTTTTGCTCGCGTGCCCTTCTCAGGCTCTGCGCGAAACGGCGGAACGCGTGCGAGAGATCGGCGGATCGTCGCGCATCGTGATCAGTCTCGCGAAAGGTCTGGAACTCGGCACGCACCTGCGCCCGTCGCAGGTGATCGCGTCCGTGTTGCCCGAGGTCGCTGTCAGCTCGCTGACCGGGCCGACAAACGCGGCTGAATTCGCCCGTGCGGTCCCCTCGGCCATGGTGCTGGCGTGCGGCGATTCCGGCGCCGCGTGTGCTGTGCAGGAGAAGATCAGCGGGCCGACCCTGCGCGTCTATACGAGCGAAGATCTCCCCGGGGTGGAATTTGGCGGCAGCTTGAAAAACGTCTACGCGATCGCGGCCGGTTGCTCGGACGGATTCGGGCTCGGCGACAACACTCGCGCGGCGCTGCTCACCCGCGCGCTCGCGGAGATGGTGCGGCTCGGAGTGACGCTCGGCGCCCGACCGGAAACCTTTTACGGCCTGAGCGGCTTCGGCGATCTCGTGGCGACGTGTCACGGCGCCTGGAGTCGCAATCGCGAATTCGGCGAGCAGATCGGCGCGGGAAAAACCGTCGCCGAGCTGCTGCAGGGCAGAAAGACGGTTGTCGAAGGCTACCGCACGACGCAGTCGTTTCACGGGCTTTGCGTGGAGAAAGGCATCGACGCGCCTATCCTGCGTGAGATGCACGGGATCCTTTTCGAGGGCCGCTCGCCCGCCGAAGCCCTGCGTTCGCTGATGACGCGCACACTCAAGCCGGAGTCGCCGCCGCCCGCTGGGACGGTGAGTTAAGCGCGCATCGTGTCCCGACTCGGGACACACATGGGCGCGACTCGAGCCGGGATGTGGCGCGACGCGAGCCGAACCTTGTCACGACTGTGTCCGGATTCAGGCGCGACTCGGTGCAAACCCGGGCGCGGGTAGGGCTGGGACTGTGCTCCCAGCCATTGCGCCACCCCTCGCGAGATGCGGAACGGAGTCCGCGCCCCGCCGATTTCCGTTCAATGCCCCGCGCCAGCGGCGTGTTCCTGGATGTATTCCTGTTTGAGGCCGAGTTTCTCGGGCGCGTGCAGGACGAGCATCTTCATGCGCACATCGGGGGGCACGGTGGTGCGCGTGGCCTTCGACACCACGATCATCAACCCGATCGCGAGCGGGACCGTCCAGATCGCCGGTTGCTCGCAGAGGATGCGGATGAGGGGTTGCGTTCTCCAGAAAGCGCCGAGGTCGACGATTTTCAGGTCGCTGAGATTGATCACCGTCGTGCACGCGAGGGCTGCCAAGCCGCCGCCGAGCATGCCGGTGGCCGCGCCTTTCATCGTCATGCCGCGCCACCATACGCTCATGAAAAGCAGCGGGAAATAACTCGCGGCGGCGATCGCGAACGCCTGACCGACCATGAAGTTGATCTGGAGTTGTTCGACCTGGGAGCCGAGCACGACCGAAACCGCGCCGATCGCGACGGCCGCGATCTTGAACATGCGCATGCGTTCCTCGGCCGTGGCGTGGGGCTTGAGGATGCGGCCGTAAACATCGTGCGCGAGCGCGCCGGTCATCGAGACGAGCAATCCGCTGAACGTGCTCATGAACGCCGCGAACGCACCGGCGCAGGCGATGCCGCTCAACACGGAGCCCCAGATGCCGTAGCGTTCGTTGATGATGCGCGGCAGCTCGAGGACGATCTTGTCGGTGCCCTTGGCGCCGGTCGCCGCGTAGAGTTCGGGCAGGAGATTGCGTCCAAGAACTCCGAATACAGGTGGAAACACGTAGAACACCCCGATGAGGATCATCACCCACATCGTGGTGCGCTTGGCCGCGACGCCGTCCGGATTGGTGTAGAAGCGCACGAGAATGTGCGGCAGTCCGGCAGTGCCGCAGACCAGCGCGATGATGAGCGAATATGTGTAGAGCAGCGAGTAGGGTTTCGCTTCCTCGGCGGTGAGGCCGGCGGCTTTCGCGGCCTTGGTGGTCAAGGGACCGAACGGTGAAACCCACGAAACATCGGCGGGCGCTTTATCCGGCAGCGGAGCGCGCGGAGTTTCGAGCGTTTGCACGAGGGCGGTGGGTTCGGCGAGCGCTTCGGGACCCGTCCGATTCGCGCCGACATGGGCGCCGTAGCTGCCGTAAACGGCCATCAGCACGAACACCGGCACGCTGATCGCAAACATCTTCATCCAATATTGGAAGGCCTGCACCAGCGTGATGCCTTTCATCCCGCCGAGGGCGACGTTGAGCGTGATCACGGCACCGACGACGGCGACGCCGGCCCAGTAGGGCATGCCGGGGAAGATGTAGGCGAGGGTCGTGCCCGCGCCTTTCATCTGCGGCATCGTGTAGAAGAAGCCGATGAAGAGCACGAAGCAGACGGCGATCTTGCGGAAGAGCGGCGAATCGAAACGACCTTCGGCGAAATCAGGAATCGTGTAAGCACCGAAGCGGCGGAGCGGTCCGGCGATGAAAAGGAGGAGGAAGAGATAGCCGCAGGCGTAACACACCGGATACCACAGAGCGTCGTAGCCGGATGACATCACCATGCCCGCGATGCCCATGAAGGATGCGGCTGAGAGGTATTCGCCGGAGATCGCAGAAGCATTCCAGCCGACGGAGACCGAGCGCCCGGCGACGAAGAAGTCACTTGCGGTCTTGGAGGTCTTTGCTGAACGGAAACCCATCCAGATCGTCACGACCACGGTGACGAGCGAGAAGCCGAGAATCCAAGGGTCGACGCCGCCGGCGAGCGCAAGGGAAGCGGAGAGGGGGAGGAGCGTGCTCATGGTTTACTCCTTCCGCGTTTCGGCCGCCGATTTCACTTCGTCCTCCTCCAGCGCGATCGAGCGGCGGATGAAGAACCACGAAATGCACCAGACGGCGGGGAAAAACAGCACACCGAGCACGAGCCAGCTCAACGTGAAGCCGAAGACGCGCGTGGCCATAAGATCGGGCGCGAGATAATTGGCGATCGGCAGGCCGAACAGCACGATCAGGAACGCGGCGGCGCACGCGATGGAGAGTTGCAGTTGCCGGCGCATAAGCGTGCGAAGAAACGCCTCGCTATGCACCACGTCGTCGTGGGGCGGGGTGGGGTGGGGCATGAGTGCCCCGCAAAAATGCTCCACGTCCCGGCGCTGACAAGAGCGGAGTAGGTGACGATGTGACGTCGCGGCGGGTGCTTATGCCTCACCGGCGAACAACTCGAGGATCTTGTGAGCGCGGAAATCGAAGATCGCACTGACCGTGCGGTTGACCCACAGCCGGTCGGCGAGCGCGCCTGCGAAACTCCAGCCAACGTCGTAGATCACGTGATCGCGCATCTCCACGCCACCGGTGACCGCCGTGAAATGGTGCTCATGATGCCAGAGTCGATAAGGTCCGATCCGCTGTTCATCGACGAAGTAGCGCCCGGGCTCCACGTGAGTGATCTCCGTGACCCAGCGCGACCAGAAGCCGGGCAGAAAAGAGATCCGATACTCGATGATTTGCCCGGCATACATTCGCTCCGCGATCTCTCCGACGATGCGGAACCGGAGTGAACCGGGTGTCAGCAGGTCGAGATTCCGCGGCGTGGCGAAAAACTCCCACACGCGCTCGGGCGATGCGGAGATGAACTGCTGCCGATGCAGATGGCGAATCACCGCGAGAATTCGGGAGCAAGGGAGCGATCAACGACGCGTCGCCTGCTCGATGGCGTGAACTTGGCCGTCGCGGAAAATGATCCGGATGCGCTCTTCCTCCTCATCGCGATAGACGTCGGCCACGACCGGCTCATAGATCACGTGGTAGCGCTTCGTGCGGCGATTATAGAGCAGCGTGCGCTCGTAGCCGAGGTGGGCGGCGCCCGCGTATTCGCGATAGTAGGAGTTATAGATCCAAGTCTCGTCGTCGCGGTCGGCCGAGCGGGTGGAGACCTTCCGATCGGGCGCGCCGAGGGCGATGTAAACCATTTCAGGCGTGTTCCCGATCTCGATCTCGCCGCGTTTCAGCTTGTCCCTGGTCGGCTCGTCGAGCGCGGCGTAGGTGGCGGATTTCTCCTGCGCGCGTTTTTCGAAAGTGTTGCAACCCGTCGCGCCCAGCAGCACGGCCGCGGCGAGAAAGGCGGGGAAGAGTCTCATACGGCTACGATGCGGGAAACCCCGATGCTCGCAAGTGCACCACGGCCGGCGGTCACCGTTTCAGCGGCAGCTCAAAATGATAACCGGCGATGTGCATGCGCTCGCGGAAGTAGAAGCGGTGCGCGTCGCGCCGCTGCACGCCGGAGTCCAAGTCGAAGAGATCGCAACCGGCGGTCCGCGCTTCGGCGACGAGCCACTGTAGCAACGCGGCGCCGTGGCCTTGGGAGCGGCTGGCCTGATCGGTGATGAGGTCATCCACGTAAAGCGTCCGGCCGGAGTAGAGTTTCTCCTGGATGCGGTAGCCGGCGACAGCGCGCACCGCGCCGTTCGCGTCGACGCGACGCGCGAGGAGAAAGCCCTCTTTCATCATGCGGCGCACCGTGGTGACGAAATCGTCGGATCGGAGATGAGGCCGGAGCTGAACCATCACCGGGAAACAGGCGGCGATCTCGGAATCGGTTTCAGCGCGGGCGATTGAGGGCAGGGGCATGGGGGCAGGAGGTGCGATGGATGTATTCAGAAAACGGCGACAAGGCGGAGGTTCGACTCGTTGCCGCCGAGCGGACCCCGGGGAGCGTCACGGACGCATGCGCCCAGTGCAACGATTCGCCACCGACGGCGCCGGGGTTATTCGGCGGGCCGCTGTGCTGGTCGAAGTCGGATGGGTTCAAAAAAAGAGCCCGCGGC
>JAEYQF010000398.1 GCA_023410155.1 Verrucomicrobiota bacterium
ATGTATCACTGCAAGGCGATGGTCGTGGACGATGTTTTTCTAACCATCGGGTCGGTGAATTTCGACAACCGCTCGTTCGCTATCAATGACGAGATGAATATCAGCGTCATCGATCCGGTCGCCGTGCGGGAGCATGTGCGGATCTTTGAGCAGGATCGTGCCGCGTCGCAGGAATTGACGCTCGAGGAGTTCAACAGCCGACCCTTCTACATCAAAGCGGTGGACTGGTTTTGCGGACTTTTCCGCTCCCAATTGTAGTGGTGCCAATGGGTGATTGCGCAGGCGAGATCGACGGGCACTGTGTGAGGCATGGCCGACCT
This sequence comes from Verrucomicrobiota bacterium, assembly GCA_023410155.1. Classification (GTDB taxonomy): domain Bacteria; phylum Verrucomicrobiota; class Verrucomicrobiia; order Opitutales; family Opitutaceae; genus Opitutus. The sequence goes on from JAEYQF010000398.1 coordinate 321, forward strand.
CCAAACTGCGACGATCATCTACTGTGGCTTGGTCGCCGCCGTGTTTCTGGGCTTGTGGCTGTGGTATGATCGACGCGATCACCGCATGTTCGAGGGGGAGCGAAGGCGCACCACGTTTCACTGCATCCGATGCGACAATCTCTATACGGCCCGAATCGGACCTGAGGTGCGGCCTTGTCCCCGGTGCGGGCATGAGAATACCCGGCTGAAGTTCTAGGAGTTCGCCCGGCGAACCTGTGTCGATGGCGGCGGTCAGCTGTGTCAGCGCTGCTTCACGCGGACGCTGGTCATGATCTCCATCGATTTCACTTCTCTCGCGGGACGGTCCGTGCTGGTGCGCAGCACGGTGCGTCGTCCGGACTTGCCGCCCATCATGCGCGGCACCCTTCAGGTCCGCGAAGGAGGCGGCCCGGAGGCCGGACCTTGCGTGCACCTGATTCTCTCCGGCTCGAACGCTGCGACGGACATCCCGCTCGACGAGTATGCGCTCAAGCAACTTCTCGCGTCGGAGCAGCAGGGCCAGTTGGAGTTTTCCATTTCTCCCAGTCTCGATTGACCGCGCCGGTCCCCGCCGCGCTTCTCTGAAACCCCTCAAAGATGAAAAAGAAATCGGCCCCCACTAAAACCTCCCCGGCGAAATCAGCTAAGAGCAGCGGCGGAAAATCCAGTTCGGCAAAAGCGACAGAAAAAGCGCGCCGCGGCGAACCGTTGCGCGCCGATCGTCCCTCCGAACGGTCCCCGAAGCAGGAGAATCTCTAGCCCCGGCCCCTTGCTGGAGAGGAAGGGTCACGCCGGTGGTTGTCTGACCGCGGTGTGATCCGGGCTGTTGGCGCGAGCGGTGTTGTTGCAGCCAAAGCGCGGAAACGCGCCTGCGCGGAGCCTTGCGCAGCCGGTAAATCGGCGGTCAAATCGCGGGTGCGACGCGGGTTCGTTTTGCCGTATCCGCTCGGCCCGTTATCCTTAGTTCACCCCAATGAAAGTTTACCCCGTCCTTGGTCGTTTGCTCCTGTTACTGGTCGTGTCTACGTGGCCGGCCTTACGCGCGCAGACCTTGGAAGCGTTCTCCCTGCCTTGGAATGACAGCACCAAGAATGTCACCAGCTTCTCGGACTGGAACGCAGCTCCTGCCGGAGGCAAAGGTTGGGTGACGGTGAACTCGAAGGGCCAGTTCGTCGTGGACGGAAAGCGGATCCGATTCCTCGGCGTAAACAATGGCGCGGGGGCGGCGTTCCCCGACAAGGACAAGGCCGCGTCGATCGCGAAGCGCATGCGGAAGTTCGGAATCAACGCCGTGCGCTTCCATCACATGGATGCGACGTGGATGGCGAACGACCCGCGCGGATCTCTGATCGACTACAAGACCGACAAATGGGGCAACCCGATCGGTGCGGACCCGAAGAAACTGCGACCGGAAGCGCTCGATCGACTACAGTATTTCATCTCCGAGCTCGCAAAGCAGGGCATCTACTCCAACATCAACCTGCTGACCGGGCGGCAGTATTTCGCGTCCGATGGACTCCCCAAGGAGGTCGAGGAAATGGCGTGGGCCGACCAGCACGTGCTCGGGTTTTTTAACAAGAAGGCGCTAGAGCTGCAGAAGGATTTTGCCACGAAACTTCTCACCGCGACCGACAAGCATTCCAAGGTGCCGCTCGCGAAAAACCCCGCACTCGCGTTCGTCGAGATCAACAACGAGATGGGCCTCGTCCAAAAGTGGATGGACGGCGGGGTCGATCTGCTGCCGAAGGTCTTCAAGAAGGACCTGGAGAAACCGTGGAATACGTGGCTGCAGAAAAAATACAGCAGCGAATCCGCCCTGAAGAAATCGTGGGGCGCCGTCTCCGAGAAACTGGGCAGCAATCAGCTGAAGAACGGCTCGTTCTCTTCCGGCACAGCAGATTGGAACATCGAGCAGCACGCGCCGGCGGCCCGCACCTACGAGATTACTCGCGACTACACCGGCAGCAAACCGAGCTTGAAGGTGAACGTCACTCAGTCCGGATCCGCCGGCTGGCATGTGCAGGTCAACCAGGCGGGTCTGTCGCTCAAATCCGGCCAAGTCTATACGGTGACTTTCGCGGCGAAGGCTTCGACCTCGATTCCGCTCACCGCAGACCTGACTTACGCGGGTCCCGCCTCGTGGGATAACGTGCAGCCCTTGGTGAGCACCACCCTCGGTAAGGGTTGGAAAACCTACACCGCGGTCTTCATCGCGCCCGTCAAAGCTTCGAACCTCCGCCTCAACCTCAGCGGGTTCGGTTCCACCAAGGGCACCGTGTGGATTGCGGACGTGAAGTTCTCGACAGGTGGCAAGATCGGTCAGTTCGCCAGCGGCGTCTCGCTCAAGAAGGGCAACATCCCGATCGTGCCCTACAGCGCCGAAACGGGGCCGAGCCTGCCCAATCAGCGGCGCGACTGGGTGGAGTTCATGGTCGCGCAGGAGCAGTGGTATTGGAAAACCATGCGCGACTACCTGAAGAAGACGATCGGCTACCGAGGCCTCGTGTTTGGCACCATCATCTCCACCAGCACGCCCAACGCGCAGTCCGGTATGGACGTGGTGGATACACATTCCTACTGGGAGCACCCGCAGTTTCCGGGTGACGCTTGGGATCCGAACAACTGGTTTATCAACAACCGGTCGATCGTGAACCACCTCGACAACGCGCTCACCGGCCTCGCTGTGCAGCGCGTGAAGGGCAAGCCGCACATGGTCACCGAGTATCAACACGCCTCGCCGAATCTCTACGGAGCCGAGGCTCCGCTGCTGCTCGCCGCGTATGCCGGCCTGCAGGACTGGGACGGGCTCTGGATGTTTTCCTATGGCTCGGGTGCCTCGGACTGGAATCGCGGTTATGTGTCCGACTTCTTCGCCCAGGACACGCATCCGTCGAAAATGGCCAATCTGCTGCTGGCCGCGGCGCTTTTCCGGCGAGGCGACGTGGCACCCGCGAAAAGCGAATACGTCCTGCGCTTCCGCCCGTCGGACGAGGTGAAGGCGATCACCAAGAGCGGCAATGCCTGGAAGATCGCCGACGGCGAGGTCGCCGGCTACCCCGCGCGTCTGGTCCTGCAAAAACGATTTAGCCTCGCCACCGGCAGCAAAGCCTCGGGCTCCACCAAACTGCCAGCCGCGCCGTCGGGAAACAAACTCACGGCCGACACCAAGGAACTGGTTTGGGACACCTCCGTGGCGAACCGTGGTATCGTAACGGTGAATACAAAGCGCACGAAGGCGGTCGTCGGATTCGCCAACGGTCGCTCCTTCAATCTCGGCGGTGTCGTCTTCAAGCCGGGCAAGACGCGCAACGACTGGAGCACGGCGGGTCTCGTGTTGACCAAGGGCTCGTCCATTTTCGACCAAAAGGGCAGCACGGGTGTCCTCGTCGTCACGGGCGAAGTGGCCAACACCGGTCAGAAATGGACCGACAGCACTAAGCGCTCCGTGGGCTCCAATTGGGGCAAATCTCCCACGTTGATCGAAGTGGTGCCGATGACAGTCACGTTGCCCGCGAAGGCTTCCGGCGTGAAGGTCTACGCGCTCGACAAAAAGGGAGCGCGCAAGAAATCCGTCAAGGTGAAGGCACTTCCCGACGGCCGCAGCGAGTTCAAGCTCGGATCCTCAGGTGCTACGCTCTGGTATGAGGTGAAGATCGCCAAGGGTGCGGCGATGACCTTGCCGACAATCGTGACGCAGCCGAAGAGCCTCAGCGTGAAGAAAGGCGCCAGCATCAAGCTCACGGTGAAAGCCTCTGGGACCGAAACGCTGAAATACCGCTGGTATAAGAACGGCAAGGCGATCTCGGGAGCCACCTCGTCCACCTACAAAATCTCCAAGGCGACTTCGTCCTCCGCGGCGAACTACACTGTCAAGGTCACGAACCCCGCCGGCTCCATCACCAGCAAGACCGCCAAGGTGACGGTGAAATAGGCGCCGGCGGCCGCCGTCAGGACGCCACGGAAAAGGCAACGGCAGGAGAGTGCCCCGGAACTCAGCGCGACGGAGCAGGCTGCCGCGCTCACCTATCCTTCGCCCGATTCCGATCGGAGCCCTTGAGCGGCTCGGACCGTGCCTGAGTGCATACACGGTCGTGCCAAGGCCCACCCATCCTAGATCGTGCGGCGTATCGTGCCGGCATGGGTCCTGGGGCCAGGCAGCTGGCTTCCTCTTACCTAAACTCCGTTCCCGGCACTGTCGGGACATATTCCCAACAAAGCGGATTGTCGCCAGTGGCGACATAGTAGACCCTGAGTCGTGTTCCCCAGCTTCTTCTGCGGCTTCGATGGCCGCGAGTTTTTGAGTGCCCGTGTCTGGCGTCGGTCGCTGATCCTCGCGATTGCGTTTGCCATTTCCTCGGTGGCGATCGCCACCACCGTGGTGCCGCCGACGTTCGAGGCGCTCGTTGATGACGCCGAGCAGATTTGCCGCTTGCAGGTGACTCGCCTCGAGAGTCGCGCGTCCATCACGGGCGGAAGGAAGGTGGTGCACACCTATGTGCACGGAAAGGTGGTCCGCCCGCTCAAAGGCGAACTCGGCGAGACCATCGTGCTGCGCTTGCTCGGAGGAAAAGCCGACGGCGTGCGCATGTCCGTGGTCGACATGCCGACGTTTCGAGTCGGCGAAACACACGTCGTTTTTTTGCGCGGAAACGGTCGCGCGTTTTGTCCGCTCGTGGGCGTAATGTATGGCGGATACCGCGTTGAGCGCAACGCGCAGTCCGGTGAAGAACGTGTTCTCAGGAGCAACGGCGAGCCGCTGCGCCAGACAAGCGATGTGCGCACCGCCATGAGTCAGGAGCACACCAAATCGGGTTCCGTCGCGGCGCGGGCGGCAGGAGGAGCTGCGATGACTGTAAATCAGTTCGAGCACGCAATCGTGCAGCAGGTTGCTGCTCGATCGCTGAACGGGATTCGGTCGAAGGAAGTGAAATGATCCGTTCACTTTTTCGCGGAGAGCGCAGCCGATCCGGGGCCTGCGCACAGGCTAAGAGCGTGGGCAGATGGATCGCGCTGCTCTGCGGACTTGCGGTCGAGCTGCCTGCTTTTCAGCTGATAGACTCCACGTGGTCGAGTGAGCGCATCCACTTGGAGCTGCAGTTGCACTCGGGCGGGCCCGGCGGTCCCAATTGGAATCGCGCCGCTCAGGAATCGCTCGCGCGGTGGAACGAGCATCTGCACGGTCCCAAGTTCACTTGGACCAGCGAGTCCTCTGCCGCGAAATCAGGAGGAAACGGCCGCAATAACGTCTTCTGGGCCCGCGACGTTTACGGTGAGCGATTCGACCGCTACACTCTGGGCGTGACGTTGATCTACGTGGCGGACGACGACGACTCCGAGATCAAGGAGACCGACACGATCTTCAACGCCGGCTATGAATTTGGTTGGGATGTTTACGATGGTCCTCTGCGCTCCAGCAACCAGATGGATTTTCGGCGGGTAGCTCTCCATGAATTTGGTCACACGCTGGGCTTGGACCATCCGAACTTTTATCCGACGAACGTCCTGATGAGGGCGGAGATCAGTCATGTGGATCGGCTGATGGAGGATGATAAAGCCGGCGCGGTTTATCTCTATGGGCCGAAGCAGCCGCCGGCTATCACCGAGGTGACCCCCAGCCAGACGCTGGAGCAATCCACGACCGTTCCTCTGCGTGGCCGGTTCTCGGGTCGCGGGCCCTTTAGTTACTATTGGACTCGCAACGGGGAACAGTTCGATCTGCCCGGTGAGTTTTCACTCTCGCAGGCCGAGGCTTGGGTGGAGCCTCGGATTCCCGAGGAATACGGAGACTATCGATTGGTGGTCAGCAATCCCTTCGGCAGCACCGTGTCACCTCAGATTCTGCTGCGGCCGAAACAAGGGATCATGGGCGGATTGCCTGACCGGGTCGTGAAGGTCGGAGACAAAGTGACGCTCACCGTTCAGACGCATGGTTTAACTTCGCCCAAATATACCTGGGGAGGGCCCGGTGTGCCGTATGGTTCGCGCAACTCGCGGACGTTAACCTTGGCGTCAGTCAGCCCGGCCGACGAAGGCGTCTATGCCGTAAGCATTCAGGATGACGACCGAACGTATTCGGTGTCCGGATACCTGAAAGTGCAGAGTGGCGTCGCCGGCGGATTGCGAGAGTGGGGTGGGGCGGTGGGGGACAAGGTCACGCTGGCTCCGACGGTGACCGGGCTCCCGGCGCTCGACGTGCCTGACGCGATTGCCGTCGACGCGAAAGATCGCGTGCACGTCTTCGAGCGCGGACTGCACCGCGTTTCGGACGAGGGCGTGGTGTCCACCCTCAGTCGCTCGCATGCGGTGAAGATGTTGGTGCGGCATCGGAAAGGCGGATTCGTCGGGGCACGTGGCTTCCAGGTCGTTCGCGTTTCAGGGTCCGGAGAAATCGTCCCGCTGGCGGGGAGCGTGGACACGAAGGGCACGGAAAACGGAGGCCCGCTGCACGCGCGATTCGGAGAAATCCGTGCGCTCGCAGTCGGAGATGACGGTTCAGTTTTCGTGGCTGAAGGTCGCACGATTCGCCGGATCACGCCTCGCGGGTTTACGCAGCCCTATGTGGGTTCATCACGAATTCGCACCAGTCGCGACGGAACGGCGGACTCGGCCGGGTTCTCCTCGATTGTGGGGCTGGCGATTGGAACCCAAGGGGTGCTGTATGCCGCCGATGCGCCCTCCTCGGGTTCGGCGGTGATTCGAAAGATTTCGAGCAAGCGAGTGGTCACGAC
>JAEYQF010000239.1 GCA_023410155.1 Verrucomicrobiota bacterium
TGAGCTTTTTCTCGAAGCCTCAACGCTTCGTGGTGTTTTTCGACGAGTCGATTCACGGCCTCGATCTCGGCTCGCCGGTGAAACTACGCGGTGTGCGCGTCGGTCGCGTGGTCGCCCTGAACGTCAGTTACCAAGCGGAGACCAATCGCTCGGTCGTGGCCGTGACCTGTGAACTGAACCGCAACGTGATCACCGACACCTCGGGCGAGCAGCTCGATGTCTCCAGCCGCGCCGAACTCCAGCGCCTGGTCGATCGAGGCATGCGCGCGCAGCTTGGGATTCTCGGCCTCGCGACCGGCCTGCTGTTCGTCGAGCTGGATTTCCAGGATCCACAGCTCTATCCGCCCGGCGATCTGCCGATGCAGTATCGCTACGTGGTCGTGCCGGCGGTGCCCTCCGCGATTCAGGAGCTCCAGACCAATCTGTCGGAGATCCTGAACGATGTGCGAAAGATCGATTTCGCCGGGATCTCCCACGAGTTCAAAGGCCTGATCGTCGACACTCGCAAGCAACTGACCGGGGTGGATCTCCGCGGCACGCTCGAGCAGTGGAAGAAGACCGGCGCACAGATCGAGACCCTCGCCAACCGGCCCGAAGTCGGCGAACTGCTGGCCAATCTCAACGGCGCGATCACCGATCTCCGTGCTACCCTGGGGAAACTCGACACCCAAGTGAGCGCCAATGGTGACCAACTGCAGGCCACCCTCGCGCAGACCAAGTCCACTCTCGAGAACTTCAACGCCGCCGCCGGGAGCATGCGGCGATTCATCGCGGCGCAGAGTGGAGTCGGCGAACAGGCCACGCGGGCTCTCGAGGAACTCGCGTCCGCCGCCGAGGCGGTCCGGCGCCTCGCTGACTTCCTCGAAAGAAATCCGCAGGCGCTCATTTCGGGCCGAGCCTCCCGGCCCGAGTAGTTTCCTCCTCCTCCCACGCGATTCGCACCGACCATGAAGCCCGCGAAACTCTCTGTATCCACTTTTCTGGTATGCGTGAGCGCCCTCCTGGCGGCGGTGCTCGCAGGCTGTGCGCTGCCTGAGGCCAAGCCGGATCTCACGCGTTATTATCTGCTGACCTCCTCGACGACTAATCCGCCGGAGGAAACTGCCGGCGCCCGCTGGCAGCTCGGGCTGCGGCCCGTGGAAGTGGCCCCGTTTCTGAAACATCGCGCGATGCTGCTGCGCCGCGGCACAAACGAAGTCCGCTTCGTCGAGGAGGCGCGTTGGGCCGAGCCGCTGGAAGCAGGCGTGGCCCGCGTGCTCCGGGAAAGTTTGGAGACACGCCGCGATGTCGCGCGGGTGGCAAATGTCACCCGCAGCTCCGAGGCGGCGCGCGATTACGACGTGCTCGTGCGCATCCAGCGCTGCGAAGGCGTGCCGGAGAGAGGCCTCGCGCGGTTCGAGGCCATCGTCGAAATCTACACGACCGATCTGGATCCCGTGCGCGTGGGGCGTGAAGTCGTCACCGCCGAAACGGGCGGTTGGGATGCGAACAATTACGAAGATCTGGCCCGCAAGTTGAGCGCCGCCCTCGAACAGGTCGCGGATCGCGCGATCGCGTTGTTGCCGCCGAAGGAAGCTGGATCATCAGGCAATCCCTGATAGCCGTCCGCTGGCACGCTTTTCGCTAAACTCGCGGGCATGGACACGCGTGATGTGGGAGCTTTCGCGGTGTTGAACTTCTCCCTGGCAAAGGGGGACGACGGCCAGCCCATCCAGCGCACCGCCAGTTGCGGCACCTTCGTGGAAGTCGAGCGGGCGTTTGCGGTGGCTCGGGAACGGGCTTTGCAGGAAGTATCGGAGCGTCAGTCGCAAGGCACGACGTCGAACACGGAGATTCAAGTTCTGGATACGGAATGGGGTTACGACGTGCGGGAGGACTGCCTCGTGGTCTCCCGCTACTGGGTGCACGACCGCGCGCCCTCGTGCCTCACGTCCTGAGTCGGCGTCATTCTGGCCAAAGCGAGGAATCCTCCGGAGCTTCGCTGCTCAGACCGCCCCGAGGTCCTCCCGGATTTCATCGCCCAGCGCAAAGAGTGCGCGACAGGCGAAGACTATTCCACACCGAAGAACTTGATGATGCGACGGAGTGACTTCACGAGCGCGTCCACATCAGCCGGGGTGTTATACACGTAGAAACTCGCCCGCGTGGTGCTCGTGAGGCCGAGCTTCTTCATCAAAGGCTGGTTGCAATGATGTCCGCCGCGAAGCGCAATCGCGTCTTCGTCGGCGAAGGTCACGATGTCGTGCGCGTGCACGCCCTCGAAAGAGAAGCTGATCACGCCGGAGCGTTTCTCGCCGCGTCGCGGTCCGAGGATGCGGATGCCGGGCAATGCGGAGAGTTGCTCCATCGCGTAGGCGGAAAGTTCAGCGTCGTGTTGCGCGATGGCTTCGCGGCCGACTTGGTCGATGTAGTCGCACGCGGCGGCGAGCGCGACGGCGTCGCCGAAATTGGGTGTGCCGGCTTCGAAGCGTTCGGGCGAGGGCTTCCAGCGGCTGGCTTGGTAATCGACGACAGAGATCATGCCGCCGCCGCCTTGGTAGGGCGGCATGGCGTCGAGCAGTTTTTGGCGCCCGTAGAGCACGCAGATGCCGGTCGGGCCGAGCATTTTGTGGCCGGAGAACGCGTAGAAGTCGCAGCCGAGGGAGCGGACGTCGACGGGCAGGTGGCCGATGGACTGCGCGCCGTCGATCACCGTCACGATGCCGCGCGCGCGGGCGAGCGAGCAGAGTTCAAATGCAGGCGTGATCGAACCCAGCGTGTTCGACGCGTGGGTGAACGCGAAAACCTTCACATCGGGCGTGAGGAGTTTTTCCGCGGCGGTGAGGTCGATATTCTCGGCGTTATCGCCGGTGAAAGGGACGAAGCGGAGAGTGGCGCCCGTGCGCTGGGCGATCAGCTGCCACGGCACGAGGTTGGAGTGGTGCTCGATCTCGGTGAGGAGAATCGTGTCGCCCGGCTTCAGGTTGGCTCCGCCCCAACTGGAGGCGACGAGGTTGATTGATTCGGTGGTGCCGCGGGTGAAAATGATCTCGGCGGAATCGGCGGCGTTGATGAACCGGGCAATGCGGGCGCGCGCACCTTCGAAGGCGTCGGTGGCGCGATTGGAGAGCGCGTGGAGGCCGCGGTGAACGTTGGAGTTGTCGCGTTCATAGAAGCGCGTGAGCGTGTCGAGAACGACGCGGGGTTTGTGCGCGGTCGCGGCGTTATCGAGATAGACGAGCGGCTTGCCGTTGACCTGCTGGTGCAGGGTAGGGAAGTCGTCGCGGAGCTGGGTCCAGTTGGGCATCGGATTCGTGGTCGTGGTCGTGCTCGTGCTCGTGATCGGTGTCGGCGAAGTGGATCAGGCTTCGAGCACGAGCACGATTACGAGCACAAGGTGTCAGTCGGTGTGGCTCTCCGTCGTGGTGGTGGACGGGTCGTTCTTGAGAGCGTTGAGGGCAGCGTGCCAGCCGAGCGTGGCGCATTTGATGCGGGCGGGGAAGGTGTGCACGCCGGCGAAGGCGCCGAGGTCGCTGATTTCTTCGGGAGCTTGGCCCGTGGTCACGATCTGGTGGAACTCGTTATAGAGTTTCTCGGCGTCGGCCGCGGTTTTGCCCTTCAGCTGCGTCGTCATCAGCGACGCACTGGCTTGTGAGATGGCACAGCCGGAGCCGTCGAAACTGATTTCGGCGATCTTCTCGTCTTCGAGACGCAGGTAGACGCTGCATTGGTCGCCGCACGTAGGATTGTCCCCGTGCGCTACGCGGTTGGCGGTGGGAAGTTTGCCGCGGTTGCGAGGGCGTTTGTTGTGATCGAGGATGACCTGCTGATAGAGCTCGGTGAGATCGGCGGACATGGCGAAGGACCGTGAGTAAGTCCCTTCTCCAGGCGAAGGCAAATCCGCGGTCAGTCAGGTGTGACAACGCCCGGGGAGCACAGACAGGCTGGCTACTCCCAATACTCGGCCCAGCTGGTCGCGGTCTCGGTGACGCGCACGCGCTCGAGGCGAACGTCGGAGCCCATGCGCGAATCCGCGGATTGCCGGGTGAAGTCGAGCGCTGCGCGCACGTCGCGAAAAATTTCGCGGGCGAGCACCTCGGTCGTCGGGTCTGTCTCGATGAAAGCGATCACGCGTTCGCCATAAGTCGCGCGGAGCTGATCGAAGGCGGGATCGGTGGTGTTGAGCGTGAACGTGTGATCGTAGCGTTGCACGGCATGCGACGCGGCGGATTTCAGCACGGCAAAGTCGCACACCATGTCGCGTGCATCGAGCTCGTCGGAGGTGAGCACGATCTCGACGGTGCGGCTGTGCCCATGGGGGAAACGGCAGGCGCCGGGATGCTTCGTGAGCAGATGGCCGCTTTCGACAGTGAAGGATTTGGCAATGCGGAATGGCATGAGGCGGAGCGGCGGAATCGTCGGGGAGCGGCGTGTAATCAGATGGTTCGCGAGTGCTGGGTCTTGCCGGGCGCGAAGGTGGCGTCGAATCGCATCGCTACGACGCGCAGCAGCGGCACTCCGAGCGGTGTGACTTCAAATCCGCGCGTCGTGTGGCGGACGATGCCGTCGGCCTCGAGGTCGGCGAGTGAGGCGAGTTCGTTGACGTAAAGGTCCGCGAAATCGAAGCCGAACTCGCGCGAGAGCGCCGCGAAATCCAAGCCCCGGTCGCACATGATGCGCATAATGATCGTGCGCCGGCGGAGGTCCTCGGGCGTGAGTCGCAGCGCGCGTTCGATCGGGAGTTGGCCGGCATCGAGTGCGGCGCGCCAAGCGGGGAGAGTTTTCTCGTTCTGCCGATAGGTCGTGGCGGTCGAGGAGATGGAGGACATGCCGAAGCCGTAGAGCGAGGCGCCGGCGTGGGTGCTATACCCTTGGAAGTTGCGCTGGAGCGTGCCTGCGCGCTGGGCGAGGGCGAGTTCGTCGTCAGGCCGGGCGAAGTGGTCGAGGCCGATATCGACGAAGCCGGCTCGTGTGAGCTTCGTGTGCGCGACCGCGAACATCCCGAGTTTCTCTTCGGCCGACGGCAATTGCTCCCGGTCGTCAAAGATGCGCTGGGCGGGCTTGATCCACGGCACATGGGCGTAGCTGAAGACCGAAAGACGGTCTGGATCGAGCGAGAGCACGTCGTCGATTGTTCGGCTAAAGGAAGAGGCGGTTTGCAGCGGCAGGCCGTAGATCAGGTCGACGTTGATCGACGAGAAGCCCGCCGCGCGCAGCCAGGCAAACGCCTGAACGTTTTGGGCCTGAGGCTGCAGTCGGTGAATCGCGAGCTGCACACGCGGATCGGTGTCCTGCACCCCGATCGAAGCGCGGGTGGCGCCGATTTCGCGAAGCGCCTGCACGTGGGCGAGCGTAAGACGACGCGGATCAATCTCGACGCTGAACTCGGTGGCCGGGGTGAGCTGAAAAAACTCACGCACGAGGGCGCCGAGACGAAGCAATTGGTCGGGTGGAAGAAATGTCGGGGTGCCGCCGCCGAGGTGGATTTGCGCGAGAGGTCGCGAGCAGTCCATGCGGGCGGCCGTGAGGCGCATCTCGCGCGCGAGGTCGTCGAGGTAGTCGTTGGCCGAATCGCGGCGCTTCGTGATGACTGTATTGCAGCCGCAAAACCAGCAGCGCGTCTCGCAGAACGGCAGATGAAAATAGAGGGAGAGCGGTCCAGCGCCGGGGGCGTTGTCTTCGAAAAGTCCCTGTTCCCACTGAGTGGTCGCGAGGTCAGTCGTGAACTGCGTGGCCGGCGGATAGGAGGTGTAGCGCGGACCTGGGATCGAGTATTTCCGAACGAGGTCGAGGTTAAGTGGCGCGCCGGGAGGAGGCGCGGCCAGGGTTTCGTGCGTGGCGATCATGGCGGACGGTGTGGGACGAGAGTGTGCCACACTGCAGGTGGGGTCGCTGCGCGGGGTTTGGCCAAGGGTGTGCGGATTTTGCAACCGGAGGACTGAGAGCAACGAGGCGGAGCCGGCGGGATTAATTACGCGTTGACCCGCGGCACCGCGGGGACTTTGTTTCGGCCCTTCGTCCGCTGACGGTCGCTCCTGCGACCAAGTCAGGACACCTGGAGAGGTGGCAGAGTGGTCGAATGCGCGCGCTTGGAAAGCGCGTGTAGGTGAAAGCCTACCGAGGGTTCGAATCCCTCCCTCTCCGCCATCTTCGTCTCAGCCTAATGGAGCTGGATGGGGTGGGGCCCAGCCCGATTTCCGGCGCTACGCGGGAGCTTGAGCGCAAAATACGGGTGTCTAATTTCAATAATTAGACTAGAAATCGGGGAGCCTTTAGGGTGCTCAGGGGATTTGGTGCCATTCGCGCGACCATTCCGGCCGCTTACCCCAGTTCGCCCTCTTTTCACCCCTCTTCTGATGCGACCGCCGTGTGCGACGAGCCCCTGCTTCGCCTACTGCCGACGCCGACCTGTGTCGGTCGCTTCCCAGTGAACCCCTTTTTCGCAGCCAGATCCTGGGCTGCGGGATGCTAGGATAACTAACAACATGCAAAAACTACAACGCACTAAGAGCTGCCAATACGCAGTGGCTTCGGCCGCGGCGATATTGTTTGGAGCTTCGGCTGCCTTGGGACAGGCAGTCAGCTCCGCCGAGTCGGCTCAGTCGGAACGGGACGACACGATCGTGTTGAGCCCGTTCGAAGTCACGACTGACTCGAACACCGGTTACAGCGCTGCCACCACACTGGCAGGTAACCGCCTCAATACGGAACTGCGCGACATCGGTAACGCGGTCACCGTCATCACCCCGCAATTCCTCCAGGATATCGGTGCGACCAACAGCCAGACGCTGTTGCAATACACCGCCGGCACCGAAGTCGGTAACATCCTTGGTAACTTCGCCGGTCTGGGCGACGGCAGCTTCCTCGATGAAGGCAGCCGCTTCGCCCGGCCCAACCAGAACACGCGCGTTCGTGGTCTGGCTGAGGCGGACAACACCCGTGACTACTTCCTGTCGGACATCCCGTGGGATGCCTACAACGTAGATCGCGTCGATCTCCAGCGCGGCCCCAACTCGATTCTGTTCGGTTTGGGCAGCCCGGCCGGTCTCTTGAACATCGGCACCAAGCAAGCCGCCTTCAAGGACTCCAACGAAGTCCAGCTCCGTCTGGACAACTGGGGCTCGGTCCGTCTGCAGGGTAACTTCAACAAGGTCCTCCTGCCCGGCGAACTCGCGGTCCGCCTCGACACGGTCCACGAAAAGAAGCAGTTCCAGCAGGATCCCGCCTTCGAAGACAACAAGCGCGTTTACGGCGCCCTGCGTTGGGAACCCAAGTTCCTGAAGAAGGGTGACGCCCGCACGATCATCAAGGCGAACGCCGAGTATGGTAACATCGACAGCAACCAGCCTCGCGCCGTCCCGCCGCTCGATCGTATCACGCCTTGGTTCTACACCGGCACCTATGAAGGTCGCCTCCGGGGTCAGGATTGGACGTTCAACAACCTGAACCGCGAGACGTTCAACCCGTTCCAACTGCAGGACGACAACACTGGCCGTCCGAACCACGGTCAGCAACGTCCCGTGATCAACGGTGGTCCCCTCGCTGGCAGCCCGAACCCGGCCTATAATCCGTGGATCGGTAACTTCGGCGATCAGTTCGGCGGCACCAACTCCTTCTACCCGGGTGCGAACGTCATCAGCCCGGCGAGCAGCTTCGTGTGGGAAGGCACCAATCCCCGCGCCATCGCTACCGATGGCACCATCGACGGCGACCTCGCTCGCTCCTTCCACCGCCCCGGTGGCGTCACGCGTTACGACCAGTTCGCGGTGAACGCGGGTCTGCCGTATTCCCAGTTCGGTCTCTACAAGGCGAAGAGCCTCACCGATCCGACGGTTTTTGATTTCTACAACAACCTCATCGACGGTCCGAACAAGAACGAGTGGAACGACTGGCACGCTTACGATCTGAGCCTCGCCCAGACGTTCATGAACGATAAGTTCGGCTTCGACCTGACCTACCACAACGAAAAGTTCACCAGCGGTCAGGTTTCGCTGCTCTCCGGTGACCGTCAGGCCATCTACATCGACATCAACAATGTCTACACCGACGGCACGCCCGAAGGTCTCAACGGTGAGCCCTTCCAAGACGGCACGCCGAACCCGAACGTTGGTCGTCCGTTCGTCAGCGACAGCGGTCGCGGCGGTAACAACGAGCGCATCAGCGAGCGCGACGCGCTCCGTCTGACGGCATTCTTCACCCACGACTTCCGTTCCAACGGAGACGCGTGGTGGCGCCGCATCATCGGCAAGCACACCCTCACGGGCCTTTACAACAAGGATAACCAAGAGGTGGACAGCCGTAACTGGCAGCGCTACGCGATCGACGATGCCGCCTTCCGTGAGTTCCGTGGCATCAACCGTCGCTTCAGCGCGAACGAGTTCGCCGTCAATCGCGTCATCTATCTCGGTGATGCGCTGACCTCCGCCAGCGGCGCGTATATCCCGCGTCCGGGCGCTGTCGTGAACGTTCCGTCGCAGCTCACCGTTCGCGCGTGGGACTCGACCTGGAACGGCGGCGACATCGATCCCGCGGCTCCTTGGGAAAACGCCTACTACCCGGAGGGCCACGATAGCCGTCCCGATACGCAGTCGAACAATCCGAACAACTACGTCGGTTTCCGCGATATCAACGTCAACGTGCTCGACTCCGAGGCCTCGAAAGCGAATCGCGATCGCCTGACCACCGGAGCGCAGCTCACCGAGACCGAGACGACCTCCAAGGCGTTTGTCTGGCAGGGCTACCTGCTCGATCGCGCTGTGGTCGGAACCTGGGGCTGGCGTAATGACATCTCGAAGTTCCGCGGCATGCAGCTCAGCGAACAGGACATCCCTGACAATGGAGATGGCCGCCTCGATCTGTCGCCCACGAACTATCGTATCCCGACCACCGCTCCGAACCGTCTGGACGTGCAGTCGCGCGCCTACAGCATCATGGTTCACTTGAACGAGCTGCCCTTCATCTCGCAATATGCGAAGGATCTGCCCATTCAGGTGTCCGCGTTCTACAACCAGTCGTCGAACTTCCAGCCGTCTTCGTCCCGCGTGGACGTCTATGGTGAGGCGCTCGCTCCTCCGACCGGTAAGACGATCGATCGCGGTATCCTCCTCGAGACCAGCGACGGCAAGTATTCGCTCAAGATCAACAAGTTCATCACCCGCTTGAACAACGCCTCCAGCTCCGCCCTCGGCGGCTCCTGGTTCATCGGCGCTTCCCAGGCTTGGGCTGGTAACTGGGCGAACCGCTTCGAGTATGACTACGCCGTCAACGGGCCGTTGATCATCGGCAACCAGGCGAACAATCGTCCGGCTGGCGCCGCGAATCCCCCGGGCTACTCGCCGACGAATCGTCCTGGCAACCCCGACTTCGATCCCGAGAACTCCATGTATAACTACGGCACGGACCTCGGTGAGACGTTGGCTCAGGCCGCTGCCCGCGAGGCTGCTGCCGTTGCCGCCTGGCGCACCTGGCAGGCCTCGGTTGACCCGCGCTTCTATCAAGCGTGGGGTATCAACCTCGACAACTACGAGAGCGAAATGGGTGCTTCCCAGCCCCTCGGCTTCACCGTCACGGAAGACAGCGTCTCGCAAGGTTACGAAATCGAGTTCAACGCGAACCCGACTCGCAACTGGCGCTTGACCTTCAATGCGACCAAGGTCGAGGCGGTCCGCAATAACATCGGTGGCACCAACCTGCGTAACTTCATCGCTGCCTACGAGAACGCCCTCAACAACACTGCGGCGGGTGACCTCCGTATCTGGTGGGGCGGTGCGGGTAACGAAACCACCCTGTATCAGTGGAACACCAACATCGGTTCCGAGTATGCCCAGAAGGCTCTCGCGGAAGGCACCAACGTGCCGGAACTCCGCAAGTGGCGCTTCAATGCCATCAGCACCTACAACTTCGATGAAGGCGCCCTCAAGGGTGTGTTCGTCGGTGGCGGTGTCCGCTGGCAGGACAAGGTCGGCATCGGCTACCGTCCGGTGGGCGATCCGTATGGCGCCTCCGTGTCGTTCGACCTCGCGGATCCCTACTACGGGCCCAGCGAGACGAACTTCGACGCCTGGATCGGTTACTCCCGTAAACTGTCGCGTCAGTTCTTCTCGAGGAACATCGAGTGGACGATTCAGCTCAACGCGACGAACATCGGCCAGGGTAACGACCTGATCCCGGTCACGGTTCAACCGGATGGCACTCCAGCCACGTTCCGTATCGCACCTCACCAATACTTCACGCTCACGAACACGTTCAAGTTCTGACGTGCGTGTAAGGTAGGTTTACAAGGGCGCTCCCCCACCCGGGGGAGCGCTTTTTTGTTTTCAGAGCTTTTCTGCGCGTTGCGCAGCTCTAGGTTCCCTTGTCCGCTCTCCTTCCATGTCTGTTCCCCAGCGAGAACGCTCTTCGCTTTCCTCTGTCGCTTACGCGTTGTCGTTCGCGATCATCGCGCTCGTCGTTTATTGGCCATCGTTGCGCGGGGAGTTCTTGTGGGACGACCCGGCGCACGTCACTCGCATCGGCCTGCAATCCTGGAATGGCTTGTGGCGCATCTGGTTCGAGTTCGGTGCCACTCAAGAATTCTACCCGGTGCTGCATTCGGCCTTTTGGGTGCAACATCGGTTGTGGGGAGACGCCACCACACCCTACCATGTGGTGAACGTCCTGCTTCATGCCGCGAACGGCGTCCTGCTTGCGCTACTTCTGCGCCGGATCGACGCTCTCCGCGAACAGCCCCTCTTCGTGTCGTCGGCCCCTGCT
>JAEYQF010000040.1 GCA_023410155.1 Verrucomicrobiota bacterium
GTATACATGCGTGGAAAGTGGAAAGGCTAAGCGCGAAGACGCGACGGGGGCGAAGATTCGCTCTTTGCGCGGAGTGAAAACGCCGCGATCAAACGTCGAGGTATTGGACGTTCAGCGCGTTGTCTTCGATGAACTGGCGGCGAGGGGGGACGTCATCGCCCATCAAGAGCGTGAAGAGCGCGTCGGCTTTGGCGGCGTCGGCGATGTCCACCTTGAGCAGGCGGCGCTTCTCCGGGTCCATCGTGGTCTCGAAGAGCTGCTTCGGGTTCATTTCGCCGAGACCCTTGTAGCGCTGGATCGAGAGGCCTTTGCGGCCGTTGGCGCGGATCGTGGAGACGATGTCGAGTGGCGAGCGCAGCTCGATCTTGTTCTCCGATTTCTGTCCGGGGTTTTCGGTGATGATGTAACGGGATTCCTCGGTCGTGCCGAAGCGATTGATCTCGAGACCGGTGGCCGCGATGGCCTTGAGCAGCTTGGCCATCTCGGTGCTTTCGAAGATCTCGTGGATCGTCACACGCTTGATCGGGCCGGTGGGTTTCTTCGCCTCCGCGCCGGGGGCGGCGGGCTCGGTCTGTTCGGTGAGATCGGCGTTGAGATTGTGGCGCGCGAGGAATTCGGCGCGGGCGTGTTCGTCGCGCAGGAACTCGTGCTGCTCCTTGTTGCCTTCGCGGATGCGCGCGACGTAGCGCGGGAGGAGCATGGTTTCCTTCTCGTGCTGGTCGAGGTAGTCGGCGAGCGAGGCGCCATGGCGCGTCACGCCGCTGCCGAGTTTCTCCAGCGCGGCGAAGGCCTCGACGATCTTGTCGATCGCGGCGGGATCGAAGACGTGGCTGTCCGCGAGGCGGGTGAGCACGACATCTTCGGAGCCGAGCTCGAGAAGGATGCGGTTGAGCTGCTCGTCGTTGTCGACGTATTGCTCGCGCTTCTTGCGCTTGATTTTGTAGAGCGGCGGCTGGGCGATGTAGACGTAGCCGCGCTCGATGAGGCCCTTCATCTGGCGGTAGAGGAACGTCAGCAGCAGCGTGCGGATGTGGGAGCCGTCCACGTCCGCATCGGTCATGATGATGATCTTGTGATAACGAGTCTTCTCGGCATTGAAGCCGCCGACGGATTCGTCGCCTTCTCCGATGCCGGTGCCGAACGCGGTGATCAGCGTGCGGATTTCCTCGTTGGAGAGCACCTTGTCGAGGCGGGCTTTCTCGACGTTGATCACTTTGCCGCGCAGCGGGAGGATCGCCTGGAAACGACGGTCGCGACCCTGCTTGGCGGAGCCACCGGCGGAGTCACCTTCGACGATGTAGAGTTCGCACAGGGAGGGATCGCGCTCGGAGCAATCGGCGAGTTTGCCGGGTAGGCCGCCGCCGGACAGCGCGCCTTTGCGCTCGGTCTCGCGGGCCTTGCGGGCCGCCTCGCGGGCGCGGGCGGCATTGAGGGCCTTGTCGACGATGCGCTTCGCCACGCCGGGGTTCGTCTCGAAATACATCATGAGCCCCTCGTAGCTCACCGAGCCGACGATGCTCTCCACTTCGGGCGAGAGGAGTTTCACCTTTGTCTGCGATTCGAACTTCGGATCGCTGTGCTTGATCGAGATGACCGCGGCGAGGCCTTCGCGCACGTCGTCGCCGGTGATCTGCGGGTCCTTGTCCTTGAGCAGATTGTTTGACTTCGAGTGCTGGTTGATCGCGCGGGTCAGCGCGCTGCGGAAGCCGGAGAGATGGGTGCCGCCATCCGGGTTGTGGATGGTGTTGGTGTAGCAGAGGACCTGGTCGTTGTAGGTGTCGTTGTATTGGAGGACGACCTCGCAGTGGACCTCGGCGTCCTTGTCGTCGAGTTTGACCTTGGTCTCCTTGGTGAAGCGGATCGGCTTCGGGTGGAGCGGGGTTTTCCCCTGGTTGATCTGCTTAACGAATTCCTCGACGCCGTCCTTGTAGTAATACGTTTCCGGTTTCGCGTCCGCGGGGCGTTCGTCGAGGAACACGATCTCGAGTCCCGAGTTGAGGAACGCCAGCTCGCGGAGGCGCTGGCTGATGCGGGCGCCCTGAAAGACGGTCGTCTCGCGGAAGATCTCCGCGTCGGGCTTGAACGTGATCAAGGTGCCGGTCGCGCGCGCCTTCCCGATGACTTCGAGCTTCTTCACGGTCTTGCCGCGCTCGAACTTCATGTGGTGCACCTGGCTGTTGCGCGAGACCTCGACCTCGAACCACTCGGAGACGGCGTTCACGCACTTCGCGTCGACGCCGTGCGTGCCGCCGGAGAACTTGTATCCACCTTGTCCATACTTGCCGCCGGAGTGCAGGGTGGTGAGCACCATCTCGACGCCGGGGATGCCGTATTGCGGATGGATGTCGACGGGGATGCCGCGGCCGTTGTCGCGGATGCTGATCGAGCCATCGACGTGGATCGTCACCTCGATCCGGGAGCAATGTCCGGCGAGATGTTCGTCGACGGAGTTGTCGAGCACCTCGGAGACGCAATGGTGAAGGGCGCGCTCGTCCGTGCCGCCGATATACATGCCGGGTTTTTTCCGGACGGCCTCGAGGCCCTCGAGTTTGCCCAGTTTGGAGGCATCGTAGGCCTCGGAGATGGGGGCGTTGGGCGAGTGGTTTTCGGGAGCGGAATCGTCAGCCATGAAAGGGTCTTTTCGTGTGGAAACAGGAATGGAAAATCTTGTCGTTCGCCCCATCGCAACGCGAGGCTTTTCCCAGCAAAAAATGCGGGCAGAAACGCCGATTCCGTCGCGTTTACGGCAGCCTTTTGTTTGACCGGGCTGGGGACCCCGGGAAAGCTGGCGGGCGATGCTCACCCCTGTGCTGGAAAAGCTGCTGATTTTGCAGGATCGCGATCAACGGCAGCGCTCGCTCGAAGCCCAAATCAAGGCCATCCCCGGCGAGATCGCCGCGGTCGAACAGAAGATCGCGACGGAGAAAGCCGCCATCGAGACGGCCCGGTCCGAACTGAAGGAGTTGGAGACCAAGAAGAAGCTCCTCGAGACCGAGATTGGCTCCGCTGAGGACAAGCTCGCCCGATACCGCACCCAGCAATCGCTCGTGCGCAAGAACGACGAGTTTCAGGCCCTCGGCCACGAAATCGAGACCACCCAGACAGCGATCGGCGACCTCGAAGGCCAGGAGTTGGAGATCATGTATGGCATCGACGAGGCGAAGAAGAGATTCGCTGCCGCTGAAGCCGTGCTGAAAGCCAACATCTCCGGGCACGAGTCGCGCATCGCCGCGCATCGTGAACGCGCCACGAACCTCGCCGCCGAATTGAAAAACGCGCAGGCGGAGTTTGCCGCGGCACGCGCGCCGGTCGACGAGCCCGCGCTGCGCATTTATGATCGCATCGCCGCGCGCCAGATGCCGGCGGTGGTGCCGCTCCGCGGCGGCAAGTGCGGCGGCTGCCATCTGAAGGTTTCCTCCGAAGTCGAGTCGGCGTCGCGCGGCAAGTCGCCCGATGGCAAACTCGGCACCTGCGACCAGTGCGGTCGCATCGTGTATTGGGACGTCTGATACGGCCCGGTGCGCCTCAGGAGCTATTCCTGAGCGTGTTGAGCCACACGGCGCAGAGGTGCCCGAGCCCGACGGCGAGGAAACACAGCGCAAAGGTGCCGACCGCGTTGCCGCTGGCGCGCCACCACTCGCCCTCGCGCGCGAGCGTGAGCGTTTGCAGGCTGAACGCCGAGTAGGTGGTGAACCCACCGAGAAAACCCGTCATGAGAAACATGCGGCCGGTTGAACCCAGCAACGGCCGCCCGTCGGGAGCCGCGAGGGTCGCCAGGAGCCCAATGACGAACGACCCGGCGATATTCACGAAAAGCGTGCCCCACGGAAACCCGGCGCCGAACCGTTGCGCGACCAGCACGGACGCGGCGTGGCGCGCGAGACCGCCCAAGCCGCTGCCGAGAAAAATCCAGAGGTAGTGAGTGGGCATGGGACGCGAACCGGTCTGCGGGAGTCTGAGTTCGGCCAAGACTCTCGCAAACGCAAAGAGGCCGACGCGCGACGTCGATCGAACATGGTCGCGACCCCGTGCGCACCTGGGCACGACCGTGTGCGCACTCGGTCCCGACTCACGCCGCTATTGGTCGCGATTCGGGATCTTCGTCTCGGGGTGCAATGCGTGGTGCACCATCCAGGCGAGTTCGTCGGTGGAGAAGGGCTTGCCGAGCAATTCCACGCGGCCGATCTGCGCGAGGTCCTGCGGAGCGATTTTCAAGAAATAGCCCGACATGATGATAATCGGCAGATCAGGCGCGAACTCGCGGACTTTGCTCGCGAGCTCGGTGCCGGTCATGCCGGGCATCGTCTGGTCGGTGACGAGGACTGCGCACGCCTTCGGGTCGGCGCGGAGCGCTTCGAGACAGTTGGCCGCGGTGTCGACGGTGGCGGCGCGGTAGCCTTTGTGCTCGAGGGCGAACTTGGTGAAGGTCGCGACCGTGTCCTCGTCGTCGACGATGAAGATCATCTCGCCTTCGCCGCGTGGGGCTTGGGGAGTTTCGTTGGCGCCGAGCTCGGTGCCGGGGGTCGCGGCCACCGGTAGATAGATATGGAACGTGGAGCCGTGGCCGATAGAGCTTTCCACGTCGATCGCGCCGCGATGGGCGCGGACGATGCCGTGCACGACAGCGAGGCCGAGGCCGGTGCCTTCGCGGACGTCCTTGGTGGTGAAGAACGGGTCGAAGATGCGCTGGATCGTCGTCTCATCCATGCCGTGCCCGGTGTCGCTGACGGTGAGGCGCAGGTAGTCGCCGGTGGGGAGGGTGGCCAGCGTGGCGGAGCGGGGCGCACTGGTGTCGATCGTCTTCAACTGGATGCGCAACACGCCGCCTTTCGAGTGCATCGCGTGGGCGGCGTTAGAGCCCAGGTTGAGGAGAACTTGGTGGATCTGGGTGGCGTCGCCGATGACCTGTCCGCACTCGGGAGCGATATCGGTTTCGATGGCGATCGTTGCCGGGATCGTGGCACGGAGCAGCCGCCGGGCTTCTTCGATGACGAGGCCGAGATCGATCGGGGTGTGCTGGTCGTCGGTGGAGTGGCGGCCGAACGTGAGGATTTGTTCAACGAGCTCACGTGCGCGGAGGCTGGCGCCGCGGGCTTGCGCGAGATAGTCCCGCGCCTCGGAGTTTTCCCCGAGCGTGTCGGCCACGAGCTCCTGGTAGCCCATGATGCCGGTGAGCAGGTTGTTGAAGTCGTGGGCGATGCCGCCGGCGAGCGTGCCAAGCGTTTCCATCTTCTGCGCTTGGAAGAGCTGGAACTCGAGTTTGCGGCGGGACTCTTCGCTGTCGCGGCGGCTGCTGATGTCCTGGAAGGCGCCGATGAGGCGGACGGGGCGGCCGTCGACAAATTCAGCGCGCGCAAGGGCGCGCACCCAGATGTGGCGCCCGGTGGCGGTGACGAGCGGCAGTTCGAGATCGTAGGCCTTGCCGTGCGCCATCGCCTGCTTGAAGGCGCTGGAGATGATGTGGCGCGACTCGGGGGCGAAGAACTCGAAGGCTTTCTGGACCGTGGGGCGGTAGTGGTCGTCCACTTCGTAGAGGCGGCGAAGCTGCTGCGACCACGTGAGCTGCATGGTGTCGAGGTCGAGTTCCCAGCCGCCGATCTGCGCGATGTCGCTGACCTGGTTCATCAGCTCTTCGAACTGGTGAAGGCGGTGCTCGAGGTTCTTGCGAGCGGTGACATCGGTGTGCATGCCGACCATGCGCAGGGGTTTGCGGTCGTTGCTCCAGCTCACGACCTTGCCGCGCGCGAGGATCCACTTCCAATCGCCCTGCTTGGTGCGCATGCGATACTCGTGGTGGTAGAGCGGCGTCTTCTGCTGAAAATGGTCCTCGGCCGCGAGGAGGCAGCCGACCAGGTCATCGGTGTGGATGAGGGCGTTCCAACTCTGGATGTTGTCGGGGATCTCGCCGGGCTCATAGCCGAGCATTTGCGACCAGCGGTGATCGTGGTAGGTGACGCCGGTCTGGATGTTCCAGTCCCAGACGCCGTCGTTGGTGCCCTCGACGGCGAGTTGCCAGCGTTCCTCGGCCATGCGCAGGGCCTCGAGGGTTTGTTTCTCCGCCGTGATGTCCCGGTCCATGCCGACGAGTCGGATCGGGCGGCCATGCTCGTCGCGTCGGATGTAGCCGTGCGTCTCAATGTGGCGCACCAAGCCTTCGGGGAGGATGACGCGAAACTCGTTGTTGAACTCTTCGCGGCCTTGGCGGATCGCGTCCTGCTCGTTCTGTTCGACGCGGGCTCGGTCCTCGGGATGGATCAGCGCGCTCCACCCCGCGTGCGTGGACGGGAATGAGGATCGGGTCACGCCGTAGATCTCGAACATGCGGTCGTCCCAGATCACGCGATCGGTCGCGGGGTCCCAGTCCCACACGCCGTAGCGGGAGGCGCGGAGGGCGAGCTGCCAGCGGTCGGTCAGAGTGCGCAGGCGTTCCTCGTTTTCGCGTTCGGCGGTGACGTCGCGACTCGTGCCGGTGATGCGCAGGAGTTTGCCGTTGGTATCCCGTTGCACGATCGCGCTGGACTCAATGTAGCGCACGGCACCGTCCGCCGGCCGGAGAACGCGGAACTCGTGGTCGAAGGAGTTCCCTCCGCCGAGCACGAGTTCGAGGCCGGCGGCGGCGAGCGGGCGATCGTCGGGGTGGATGCATTTGAGCCAGCCATCGTGCGAGCCGTCGAAATCGCCCGGGCGCAGGCCGTGGATCGCATGGGTGCGCTCGTCCCAGGAGTATTTTTGCGCGATGGCGTCCCACTCCCAGACGCCGAGGGCGGCGGATTGGGTGGCGAGCTGCAAGCGCTCGTTGAGGGTGCGCAGGTGCTGCTCGGCCAGGCGGTGCGCGGTGATGTCGGTGAGGATGCCGATCCAGTTGGTCAGCTTGCCGGCGATGTCGTGCACCGGCTCCATGTCGACGATCTGCCAGTAGGCGTGGCGGCTCTTGGTGTAGTTGAGAATTTCAACGTAGCATCGCTCCCCGGCCTGCTCGGCGCGGCGAAGCTGGGCGACGCTGGCGGGATCGGTCTCCGGGCCTTGGAGAAAGTGCCCGGGCTTGCGGCCTTTCACCTCAGCGAGCGTGTAACCGGTCATGCGCTCGAACGCGGTGTTGGCCCATTCCACGCGGCCTTGGGCGTCACACACGACGACGCCGTTGGTGGTGTTACGCGCGACGAGGCCGAGTTGGAGGTTCTCGCGGGTGGTGGCGCGGAGGTTTGAGCTGAGGGTCCGCAGTTCGTCCGTGCGTCGGGCGACGAGCTCCTGGAGGCGGGCAGCCTGTTGCTCGAGCACGCTGTTCAGGCGGGCGTGTTCCTGTTCGGCGGACTTGCGGCGTTCGTCGATCTTCACGGCCATGTCGGCCGAGAAGAACGCCAGCGTGAGGCCGCCGAGCAGCAGCGAAAGCAGGAGGAATTCCGGGGCGAGGGCGGGCGCGAGCCAGCCGAGGCTCATCAGCACCAACGTGAGCACCAGCAAGCTCGCCGGCAGGAGGGTGACTCCGTAAAACAGCCGGCGAGCGAGGGATCCGGCAGCGCTCGGAGCCAGCAGGATCCGAAGGAGCCGTGCATCGGGTCGCGCAATCAACGCTCCGATGCTCAGGATAAGGAGCGCACTCGCCGCGAGGGGATCGATGGCCAGCGGCCGAGCATGCGGGGTGAGCCGCATGGTGCCGATCATGATGAGCGTGGCCGCGGTGAGGGCGAACACGATCACGGCCAGCCACATCGAGGTGCGCCGCCTGCGCCCGTCGAGCCGGGCCGGGAGGGTCAGCATCATGGCGACCGCAGCCGTCAACACGCCCACCAGATCGGCGGTGAGCAAACCTGTCAGCGGCCCCGCCCATGGCGCCGAGAACAACGACGCGCTCACAAATGCTCCTTCGTAGCTCAGGTAGACCACCGAGGTCACCAGGATGACCAGGGCGAGGGCGGAGGCGACGAAGCCCCCGCGCACTCCGCGGCGGGTGACCATCGCCGTCAGGCTTGAGCCCAGGAGCAAGAGCAGCAGGCCGCCGACCAGGCGCTGCCCGTCATCGGTGCGGATTTCGCCTTCCAGCGAGACAAAAGTGAGGATCAGGCGCACGACCCCCAACGCTGCGACGGTCGCTCCGGCCAGGACGGCGCAGCGACGGAGTTTTTCTTCCAGATTCATCCAGTTGAGCGGAAAAGCCGCGCCATCGTGGAGCCTGCGACTCCGATTGCAATGGTGACCGCCAACTGAATTGCGCGGGGTGCGCATGCGGGCCCGCTCTGCCGCTTATCGGACATGTTAGCCGTGCTTCCAACCGCGGGTCAGCGATCAAGCGTCGACTCCAGGAGCCGAATGGGAAGCGCCCATTTCCATGACGAAATCCAAAGCCCTCCTCCTCCTCTCCGGCCTTGCCGGTGTCTTCATTGCTGCTCCCGCGGCCCTGGCCCAGCGCGAAGCGCCAGTGCCGGTCCGCACGGTCTCGCCGGAATACCCGGCTGAACTCGGCGCGGAGAAGGTCGCCGCCCTCGTCATGGTGCGCTGTGCGATCGACGAGCAGGGCAACGTCACCGAAGCCACCGTGCAAAAGTCCAGCAACGCCGCCTTCGACCAGAGCGCCGTCGAGGCGCTGAAGCGCTGGAAATTCAAGCCCGCCACCGAGGCAGGGAAGGCCATCGCGATCGTCGTCAGCATCCCGGTGAAGTTCACCGGGGATGAGAAACGCTCATAATCTGAGGCTCTCTGCCTTAAGTCGGGCGTGGTTGTGCCGATGATGCCGCCAAGCTTTCCCCCGGCCTCACACGCACCGCCATGAAATCATTCCATCAACGTCTCACCCTTGCTGTCTTCGTTTCCTGCGTCTCGCTCGCTGCCCCGTCGTTCGCGGCCAAGGAGCCGCCGGTGCCCGTCCGCACGGTTGCTCCCTCGCTTCCCTCTGAACTGAAGGGCAGCGCGGGCCTGGTCATGGTCAAGTGCACCATCGACGAGCAGGGCAACGTCGCTGAGACCGCAGTCACGAAGTCCTCCAACGAGGCCTTTGATCGCTACGCGCTCGAAGCTATCAGGAAGTGGAAGTTCAAGCCCGCCAGTGAAGACGGCAAAGCCGTCTCCATCTCTGTCACCATCCCGGTGAAATTCGTCGGCGAGAGCTGAAATCACCCCGCGCCCGGCGCGATTCCCCGCTACTCCTATGTCACTGCAAAATCTCACCATCGGAAAAAAGATCGGCCTCGGTTTCGGTTTGTTGTTCGCCCTCCTGATGGTTGTCGCGGCCATCTCCTACACCGCGCTGGGGGGTGCAGGCCGGCGCCTCACGCTCTTCGCGGAGAGTGCGCAGGAGACGTTTGCTGCCGCCACGCTCGAGTCCTCGATGCAGGCGCTCAAGATCGAGGTGAACGACTTTCTCGTCACCGGCTCCGCCCAGAGCATCGCCGCTTGCGAAGCCGCCAAGAAGAAGCTCGACGCGGATCTCGCGGACGCCGCCCAGCTCATCGTCGATCCCCAGCGTTCCGCTCAGATCGCGAAAGCCCGCGAACTCCTCAACGCTTACCAAGTCGCCTTCGGCGACCTCGTCGCCAACCACCGCGCGCGCTCGGCCGTGGAAGCCGAAGTGCTTAATCCCCAAGCTCACACCATCGTCGACGGCTTGCAGGAGATTCTCGCGCAGGCGCGCACCCAGGGCGACATGAACGCCGCCTTCCAGATCTCCAACGCCCTCAAAGCGTTCTTCGAGTGCTCCAGCCTCGTTAACTCGTTCCTCCTCACCTCCGACCTGCCGAAGGCCGTCGGCGCTCGCGAGGCGCTCCGCGTCACCGTCGAGCAGATCCTGAAAATGCAGAAGGATCAGATCGAGATGGAGAATCTCGACGAGAGCCTGAAAGACGAGGCCAAGACCAAGAGCCTCGCCGCCCTCCAGGCCGCCGCCGCCGCCTACAGTGCCGGTCTCGAGCAGATCGTCGAAGCTCAGCAGACCCGCACGAAAATCATCAACGAGCGCATTAACAAGGTCGCGCCCGAGTTCACCGCCACGCTCGCCCGCATGAAGGAGAACGTGCACAATTATCAGCGCTCGCTCGAAGCCCGCACCCGCAGCGACCAGCGCCGCAACGAAGTCGTCGTCCTCACCATCACCACGGTCGGCATCGGCCTCGGCGCCCTCTGCGCCTGGATGATCGTCCGCGGCGTCACCCGCCGCATCACCGCCGTCGCCGCCCGCCTCGCCGCTGAATCCGGCAAGGCCAACACCTCCGCCTTTCAAGTCGCCCAAGCCAGCCAGTCCATGGCCAACGGCGCCAGTCAGCAGGCCGCGTCACTCGAGGAGACCAGCTCCTCGTTGCACGAGATGGCCAGCATGACCCAGCGCAATTCTGACAACGCGCAAAACGCCAAGACGCTCGCCAACCAGGCCCGCCAGACTGCCGACGCCGGTGCGATCGAGATGGAGCAGATGAAGGTCGCCATGGACGCCATCAAAGGCTCCAGCACCGAGATCTCCAAGATCATCAAGACCATCGACGAAATCGCGTTTCAGACGAACATCCTCGCCCTCAACGCCGCGGTCGAAGCCGCTCGCGCCGGTGAGGCCGGCCTCGGTTTCGCCGTCGTCGCCGACGAAGTTCGCAACCTCGCGCAACGCTGCGCTGGCGCCGCCAAGGAAACGGCGGAGAAGATTTCCGCCTCCACGGAAAAGTCCGAACAAGGCGCCCGCATCAGCCAGAAGATGGCCGCCAACCTCGCCGCCATCGTGGAGAAAACGCGCCAGCTCGACGAACGCATCGCCGAGATCGCCCAATCCTCGCACGAACAGAGCGAAGGCATCAGCCAGCTCAACACCGCGGTGGCGAGCATGGACAAGATCACGCAGGAAAATGCCGCGCTCTCCGAAGAGTCCTCCTCCGCCGCCGAGGAGCTCAAGTCGCAGGCCGAGCAGGTCCGCCTCGCCGTCGCCGAGCTTCTCCTCATGGCCCGCGGCAGCGCCGACACCGACTTCACCGACGAGAGCCCGACCGCCGCCCCGGCGCAGGCCAACGTCAAGCGCCCGGTCATCCATCGCTCCAACCCCACGGGCCACACGATTCGCCAATCCGGCGCCGTGCAGCTCACGTCCCGCTCCGCCGCGCCCGCCGCCAGTGCCAACGGCATCAATGGCACCAACGGCCACGGCCCGTCACCCGATCTGCCGGCCTCCAACGGCTCCGGCGCCGATCACGATCGTTTCTTCAGCTAGGTCCTAGCTGTAAGGTGTGTGTGTTGCAGAGCCCGCGCCCCTCTCGGGGGACGCGGGCTTTTCTTTGGCACGCGTTCTCGTTCTCGAAACGAAGCGCGCTCTCCGCCTCGGCGCTTCGAGAACGAGAAAAAGAGAACGAAGGACGAGAACGATCCCGTGCGCATCGTGCCGCGACCATGTCCGCACCCGCGCTCGACCGTGTTCGCACCGTGGCTCGACGTGGGACGCACGCTGTCCCGACCCGGTGCGGACCTTGGCGCGACCCGAACCGGATTGTGTCCCGACTCAGGCTGGGATTTGTTTTTCCACGATCACGGCGGTCACCAGATCGCTGCCGACATTCACCGTGGTGCGGGTCATGTCCAGCAGGCGATCCACCCCGAGGACGATGCCGATGCCCTCGGCCGGGATGCCAAACGTGATCAGCAATCCCGCGATCAGCGGCAGCGAACCGCCCGGGATCCCCGCCACCGCCACCGCGCTGAGGACGCTCAGCAGGAGGAGCGTGAATTGTTGCATGAAACTCAGGTCGACGCCGAACACCTGCGCCACAAAGAGCACCACGCACCCTTCGTAAAGTGCGGTCCCGCTCATGTTCATCGTGGCGCCCAGTGGCACCACGAAACCCGCGATCTCGGGCCGCACGTTCAGCGGTCCGCGCGCGCACTCGATCGCCGTCGGCAGCGTCGCGCTGCTCGAGCTGGTAGAAAACGCGGTCACCAGCACGCCTTTGATCGCGCGGAAAAACGCCAGCGGCGAGCGCCCGGCGAGGACGCGTAGCCACAGCGACATCGTGCCGAACAGATGGAGCATCATCACCGCGGCGCAGCCCAGCGTGAATACGCCGAGCGAGATCAGGATATCTGCGCCGATGCGCACGACGACGCTGTAGATCATCGCCGGCACCGCATAGGGCGCCAGTCGCAGCGCGAAGTGCACGATGCGTGTCATCACCTCCGTCACGAGCTCGAGACCGCCCTGCAGTTTCTGTCGTTTTTCGGCGGAGAGTTGCGTGCCCGCCGCGCCGACGAGCAGCGCGAAAAGAATCAGCGGAAGCACGTCGCCCAGTCCGTTGCGCGACTGGCCGACCACGGCGCCGAAAAGATTTCGCGGCATGAACATATCGACGAACTGCGCGAGCCCCGGGGCGGCCGCGGCGGCGTGTGTCGCGATGTGTGCCTGTGCGGTGCCGCCATATTCGGCGAGCAGAGTCTCCTTCGTCACGGCATCGAGATGTCCGCCGGGGTTGAGCACGTTCATCATCACGAGCCCGAGCGCCACGCCGACCGCCATGTTGGCAAAAAACAGCGCGAACGTGCGGCCGGCGAGCGGGCCAAGTCTGCTCAGCTGCCCGAGTTGCACCACGCCCGAGGCGAGCGACGCGAAGACGAGCGGCAGCACGACGAAGAACAACAGCCGCAGGAAAACCTGGCCTAGGGGATCGAGCACCGCGGTCGCCACGCGTTGCATGAAGGTCAGGACCGCGGGCTGAAAATGTCCGACGACGAGCGTCGCGATCCCGGCCACGACGCCGATCACCAAGCCCCATAGGATCCTGTTTGCCAGTGCGCGGTTAGCGTCAGCCATGGCCCGCACGCTGGGAGGCCGCGCGCGGCGTGTCCACCGGTTAGTATGCGTCTTGGGCAAGCGGCGTGATGCCTCCGCGGCGGGCAGTCGGCTTCCGCCGCGCTCATGCCGCGAAAGCATCACGTGGAGAAAGAGGAAGTATTTCTGATCCGCCCTCCGAAAGCGTATCCTCGCTGCATGAATGTGGCGACCAACAGTTCCCAGGAGACTGGCGCTAGCACCGGTTTGGTGGAGCGCACGTTGCTGGCCGTGGCCAGACAGCGTCCGGGGTTCGACGAGAAGCGGTGCCAGCTGGCGCTGGATTGTCTGGTCACCGGCCAAGCGGTGCGGGGAGCCTTGCACGCGTGCCTCCATCGAGCCGGGCTCAGCGAACTGAGGTTTGGCGTGCTCGTGATTCTCTTTGCCTTGGAGCCGAGTGCGACGACCGCAGCGGATCTTGCGAGTCATGCCGGCGTCACGCGCTCGTCCATCACCGAGGCACTGGATGGTTTGCAGGCTCACCATCTCATCCGGCGCCAGCGCGACAGCGTGGACCGGCGAGCCATCTACGTGCGGCTCACCAAGGCGGGTCGTGCACTGGCCGAGGATGCCCTGCTCGCCTACCTGCGGACGGCGACGCAAGTGACGCGTTTCGTCACGCCTGACGAACTCGACACCGCCTTTGCCCTCGGCGCGCAGCTCCGCGGTGGCGTGGAACTCCCACTCGATTAAGCCAGTTTTCCCATGAAGAAACGCGTTCTCCTCACCACCGTCATCGCCATCGCCGTGTGCGTGGCGATCTTCGGTTATAAATTCGTCGACGTCCGCAAGAAGATGGCGGCGATGAAAGCGATGCGCCCCGCACCCTCGGTGGTGACGACGGCCACCGCGCAGCCGGAGGTGTGGCGGTCGACCTTGTCCGCGGTTGGCTCGGTCGAGAGTTTCCAGGGCATCACGATCCGCAGCGAAATCGAGGGCCGCATCCTGCGGGTGGCATTCGAGTCCGGTGCGCGGGTGAAAGCAGGCGAGGTGCTGGTCGAGCTGGAGGCCTCCACGGAAGAGGCGCAGCTGCGCAGCCGCGAGGCCACCGCCCGACTCGCGGCGCTTTCGCTGGAACGTGCGCACGACCTGCGCCGCACCGGCAGCAACACCCAGGCGGATCTCGATGCCGCCGAAGCAGCCGAAGCGCAGGCGCAGGCCGCCATCGCCGAGGTGAAGTCCACCCTCGCGAAAAAACGCATCGTCGCGCCCTTCGACGGGAAGCTCGGCATCCGTCAGGTCAATCTCGGGCAGTTTCTCAACAAAGGCGATTTGATCGTCACGCTCGAGGCGGTGAACCCGGCCTATGTCGATTTTGCGCTGCCGCAACAGGAGCTGCCGGCATTGAAAGTCGGCCTGCCCGTTGTCGTCGCGGTCGACGCGTATCCAGATCGTGAATTCACCGGCACGATCGAGGCCATCAGTCCCCGCGTGAGCGAAGCCACTCGAAATATCCGCGTGCGGGCGGTGCTGTCCAACGAAGACGAGTTGCTCGCGCCCGGGACTTTCGCGCGTGTCTCCGTGCAGTTGCCCGACGATACGCCGGTGCTTGTCCTGCCCGCCACGGCGATCGTTTACAGCCCCTACGGAGATTCCGTTTACGTGGTGGTCGAGCGCGCGTCCGCGGACGGCGCGAAGCAGCTGGCTGTCGAGCAGCGCTTTATCCGCACTGGAGCGAAACGCGGCGATCAAGTGGCCATCGTCAAAGGTCTCGAGGCGAACGAGCAAGTCGTGACCTCCGGCCAGATGAAGCTCCGCAACGGTGCCGCCATCACCATCAACAACACCGTCGTGCCGGCCAGCAGCCCGGCTCCGAAGCCCAGCGAGAGCTGAGGTCGCCCCATGAACATCACTGAAATTTTCATCCGCCGCCCGGTGTTGGCGACGGTGGTCAATCTTTTCCTCCTGATCGCAGGTTGGAAGGCGATCACCGCCCTCACGGTCCGACAATATCCCCGCACTGAAAACGCGGTCGTCAGCGTGAGCGTCGCCTACCCGGGCGCCAACGCCGACCTCGTGCGCGGATTTGTCACCACTCCGCTCGAGCGCGAAATCGCCTCGGCCGACGGCATCGACTACGTCGAGTCGTCCAGTCGCCAGAGTTTCGCGACGATCACGGCCAAGCTCCGCCTCAATTACGATCCCAACGACGCGCTCACGCAGATCACCTCCAAGGTGAACAAGGTTCGCGGCGAGCTGCCGGCTGGCGCGGAAGATCCGGTGTTCGACGTTTCCATCGGCGAAAGCACCGCGTCCGCGTATCTCGGCTTCTATAGCGACTCGCTGGAGGGGAATCAGATCACCGACTATCTGGTGCGCGTGGTGCAGCCGAAGCTCTCCACGATCCCCGGAGTGCAGAAGGCCGAGATCCTCGGCGCGCGCACGTTCTCGATGCGCATCTGGCTGAAGCCCGACCGCATGGCCGCGCTCGGCTTGGGCGCGTCCGATGTGAGGGCGGCACTGGCTTCGCAGAACTATCTCTCGGCGGTCGGCCAGACCAAGGGCTCGATGATTTCCGTTTATCTGACCGCGCAGACCGATCTCCAATCGGCAGAGGAGTTTCGCCAGATCATCGTCCGCGAGCGCAACGGCGAACTCGTCCGCCTCGGCGACATCGCCAATGTCGTGCTCGGCGCCGAGGACTATAACGCCTCCGTGAAATTCTCCGGGCAGAACGGCGTGTTCATCGGCGTCTTCGCCCTGCCGACGGCCAACTCGATCGACGTGATCAAGCTGGTCCGCGCCTCGCTCCCCGAGATCCAGGAGCAGTTGCCCGCAGGCCTGCACGGCAAGGTCGTCGCTGACCTCACCGAGTTCATCAACGACTCGATCAGCGAGGTCATGCACACGCTGCTCGAGGCCATGATCATCGTGGTGATCGTGATCTACCTTTTCCTCGGATCGTTCCGCTCGGTGGTGATTCCGATCATCGCGATCCCGCTGTCGATCGTCGGCGCGTGCACGATCATGCTCGCGCTCGGGTTCTCGATCAACCTCCTGACCCTGCTCGCCATGGTGCTCGCCATTGGCCTGGTGGTCGACGACGCGATTGTCGTGGTGGAGAACATCCACCGCCACATCGAGGAGGGGCTCACGCCCTTCGACGCCGCCATCAAGGGCGCGCATGAGCTCGTGGGCCCGGTCATCGCGATGACGATCACGCTGGCGGCGGTTTACGCGCCGATCGGTTTTCAAACGGGACTCACCGGTGCGCTGTTCCGCGAGTTCGCGTTCACGCTCGCCGGCTCCGTGATCATCTCGGGCTTCGTGGCGCTCACCCTTTCGCCGATGATGTCCGCCAAGATCCTGCGGCATAATCCCAACCCGCGCGGCTTCGCGGCGTTTCTCGATCGTGCGTTTGCCAGGTTGCAACGGGCCTACGAGCGCGTGCTCCACACCGTGCTCGAGACCCGCCCGGCCGTGCTCATCGTGGCCGCGCTGGTGTTCGCCTCGATCGTGCCGTTTTTCCTCATGTCCCAGAGCGAACTCGCTCCGACCGAGGACGATGGCATCATCTTCCTGCAGGCGCAGGCGGCGCCAAACGCGACCATCGAGCAGACGCAGATGTTTGCCGACGAGGTGTCCGCGCTGATCCGCGACAACTATCCGGAAGAAACCGCGGAGATCTTCCAGCTGAGCGGCTTCGGCGGGCCCAACGGCGCGTTCATCGGCTGGCGCCTCAAACCATGGAGCCAGCGCACGCGCAGCGCCCAGGAGTTGCTTGCCGAAATCCAGACCAAAGTCGGCGCCGTGGCCGGTGTAAAAACTGCGGGCTTCCAGCGCCCGTCGCTGCCCGGCTCCGTCGGCGGGTTGCCGGTGCAGTTTGTCGTCGGCTCAACGGAAGCCCCACTGCGCGTGGCCGAAGTGTCCGACGAACTCCTTCAACGCGCGATGCGGAGCGGCCTCTTTCTCTTCGGCGACACGAACCTGAAGTTCGACCAGCCGCAGATGGACATCGAGGTGGACCGAGAAAAAGCCGCGGCGCTTGGCATCAACATGGCGCAGCTCGGCGCCGATCTCGGGTCGATGCTTGGCGGCGGTTACGTCAACCGCTTCGCCATCGAGGGCCGCGCCTACAAAGTCATCCCTCAGGTCACTCGCACCGCGCGCCTCAATCCCGATCAGTTGGGCGATTACTATGTGGCGACCTCGAAGGGCACGCTCGTGCCGCTCTCCACGTTCGCGACGCTGAAGCCCAGCACGCAGCCGCGCGAACTACGGCGCTTCCAGCAGCTCAACGCCGCGACCCTCTCGTTTCTCCCGGCTCCGGGCGTGGCGCAGGGCCAGGCGCTCGAGTGGCTGCGCACGGAGTCGGCGAAGTTCTTCCCGCAGGGCTTCACGATCGATTACACGGGCAACTCCCGCCAGTTCGTGCAGGAGGGCAGTTCGCTCATGGGCACCTTCGTGCTCGCGGTGATCGTGATCTTCCTGGTGCTCGCGGCGCAGTATGAGAGCTTCCGCGATCCGTTCATCATCCTGATGTCGGTGCCGCTCTCCATCGCGGGCGCGATGATCTTCCTCTTCTTCGGCTTCGCCACGCTCAACATCTACACGCAGGTCGGCCTGATCACCCTGGTGGGTCTCATCACGAAGCACGGCATCTTGATCGTGGAGTTCGCCAACAAGCTCCAGGAAGAGGAAGGCATGTCGATTCGCGAAGCGGCCCAGCATGCCGCGGGCGTTCGGCTGCGTCCGATCCTGATGACGACCGCGGCGATGGTGCTCGGCGTGCTCCCACTCGTGACGGCGAGTGGCGCCGGCGCGGCGAGTCGATTCTCGATCGGCCTGGTCATCTCCACCGGCATGAGCATCGGCACCCTGTTCACGCTCTTCGTCGTGCCGACGTTCTACACGCTGGTCGCCCACGACCGGAGGAAGAAACCGGCTCCCGCCGGCGCTCTCCTCGGGCCGGCTGCCGCCGCCGGCGCGACGCACCCGGCGTAACCGGAAACTGGATACAGACGCCTCGCCGGGCGCGGAGAGTTGCCTTCGCCCGGCGACATGCTTGCCCTCGTTTTCGGCGAGAGTAGCGTTGCCCGATGGAGCTGCGACATCTGCGTTATTTTCGCGCCGTCGCCGAGCTGCTGAATTTCAGCCGCGCGGCCGAGCAACTCCGCGTGGCCCAGCCGGCGCTTAGCCGCCAGATTCGTGCGCTGGAGGAGGAGCTCGGCGCGCAGCTTTTCGAGCGCAACCGCGTGCGCGTGCAGCTCACGGATGCGGGGCGGACGTTTTACACCCAAGCCTGCAGGATCCTCGCGCAGGTCGAGTCCGCGATCGCCGCCGTGCAGGAGGTGAGCGAAGGCGCCGCCGGCGAACTGATCATCGGCAACGACTGGCGCCTCGGCGGCGACACCGTGTCCGCCACGGTTGGAGAGTTTCAGGCCAAGCATCCCCGCGCGGAAGTCACGCTGCTGGACCTGCGTATCCACGAGCAGCTCACGGCCGTGCGCACGCGTCGGGCTCATGTCGGCTTCGTCGTGCGGGACCTGATTGGGGCGCGCAACGAGCTCGAATCGCTGACCGTGTTGCGTTCACGCCTGATGGCGGCGCTCCCGGCCAAGCATCCATTCGCCGGCCGCGCGCTTGTGCCGCTCGCGGATCTGGCAGACGAGACGTGGCTGACCCTGGACGAAAAAATCGCACCCGGCTACCGGCCCTTTCTCGCTCAGCTCTGCCGGTTGAGTGGGTTCACCCCGCAGTTCGGCCGCTCCGCGGGCACGATCGAGGGACTCTTTGGGCGCGTGGCGAGCGGCTACGGGGTGGCGCTGGCGCTGGAGAGTGGGTTGCCGCAGCGGGCGCCGCTCCTGCGCTTCGTGCCCACGGATTGCGAGCCGCTGGAGCTCTGCGCGGTGTGGCACCGGCAGGAAACATCGGCCTTGTTGAAAAGCTACCTGCAGGTGCTGAGAAAATACCTGGAGGAGACCGCGCCGGTCCTCCCGCCCAAGTCGCGCCGCAATGCGGATTGAGTCGAGCCAAGGGGCGGACCGGGTCGCGCCAGCGGGCGCGCACGGCCGCGACTTCTTCCGGCCCGGGTCGAAGCCGGAGGCGGCGTGACCCGCGTTCAGGCGTAGCGTTCTTCCTTCCAGGGGTCCGCGGTGTTCGAGTAGCCGCGCAGTTCCCAGAAACCGAGCTTGTCCTCGGCGAGAAACGTGATGCCGCTCACGAATTTCGAGCCCTTCCACGCGTAGAGTTTCGGAATGATCACGCGCGCCGGTCCGCCGTGTTCGCGGGAAACCGGCGCTCCGTCAAAGGAGGTCGCGATCAACACGTCGTCATCGAGACAGGCTTCGAGCGGGACGTTGGTCGAGTAGCCATCGTAGCCGGTGAAGTAGACAAACTGAGCCTCGGGTTTCGGCTGCACGAGTTCGTAAAGGGTGGTGAAGGCAACGCCGCCCCAGCGACAGTCGTATTTGCTCCACGTGGTCACGCAGTGGAAGTCGCTCACGTCGTCGACCTGCGGGAGGGCGTTGAACTGCTCCCACGAGAGCGTGGTGGGTTTCTCCACGAGTCCATCGATCGAGAGGCGCCACTCGGCGTGAGGAATCTCCGGCTGCACGCCGAGATCGAGCACGGGGAAACCGGTCGTGAGTTTCTGTCCGGGCGGCAGGCGATCGGTCGATGCGACGGTGCGGGCGGTGAAGCCGCTGGCTTTCTGTTTTTCCGCCCACTTCTGCTTGGCGGCGATGTAGCGCTCTTTCGACATGGAGGCACGGTGCCGCAGGCCCACGATGCGCGCAAGCGAGAGCGTGCCGCGCGGAGGCACGCGGGGATTTTCATTTGCCGGGAAACGTATTCACTGGACCGCTCATGAAACCGGCCGTCCCCGTCCTCGAAGTCTCCGGGCTGCGCATCGAGCGCGGCCGCACCGCGATCTTGCGCGGCCTCGACTGGCGGGTGAACGCGGGGGAGCACTGGGTGATTCTCGGCGCCAATGGTTCGGGCAAGACGTCGCTGCTGAAAGCGCTCACGGGATTCCTGTCGCCCACGGCCGGCGGTTTCAGCGTGCTTGGGCAATCCTACGGTGCAAGCGACTGGCGGGCGCTGCGCCTGAAACTGGGCGTGGTGACGAGTGCGTTTGCGGCCGCGATTCCCCTGGCCGAAAAAGCGGTCGAGACGGTGATCAGCGGAAAATACGCGCAACTGGATCTGTGGACCAAAACCACGCGCGCGGATCGACGCGCCGCGCTGGCGCTGCTGGAGCAGCTCGACGCCACTTATCTCGCCGAGCGCGAATGGATTTACCTTTCGCAGGGCGAGCGGCAACGGGTCCTGATCGCACGCGCACTGATGGCGCGCCCGAAGCTCTTGATCCTCGACGAGCCCTGTGCGGGCCTAGATCCCGTCGCGCGTGAACATTTCCTCGGCTCGATCGGCGCTCTGGCGCGGCGGAGCGATGCGCCCTCGCTCGTGCTCGTGACCCATCACGTGGAGGAAATCCTGCCGGCCTTCTCGCACGCGCTCCTGTTGCGGGAAGGCGCCGTTGTCGCCGCCGGGCCGTGCGCGCGGGTGCTCAACTCCCGCACGCTTTCAGGTGTATTCGGATCTCCACTACGCGTGAGCCGGCGGCGGGGCCGCTATCGGCTCGATTTTCCCCGCTGAGCGGGCAAAGAAAAACCCGCCAGGTCCGGCGGGTTTGTTTTCGGGCGATTTATTTCTTCGCGAAGATCTCGTCGAAGAACTCCTGCATGTGCTTCCACGAACGCGCGTCGGCCGCGGGGTGATAAGCGATCGGCAGCCCTGTGGCCTTGGCGACTTCGTCCGCCTTCGGATTGGTAAACGCGTGCACCGCGCCGGCGTAGCTGACGAACACGTAGTCGAGTTTCGCGTCCTCGATGCCCTTGGTGAACGTATCGAATTCCTCCTTGGAGATGAATCCATCCGCACCGCCGTGGCAGATGAGGAGCTTGGCTTTCACTTTGGCCGATGCATCGGCCGGCACCGGCAGCAATCCGCCGTGAAAACTCACGACGCCCGCGAGCGATTCGCCGGAATACGCGAGCGCCTGCACGGTTGACCCGCCGAAGCAGTAACCGATCGCGGCGACGCGTTGGGTATCCACGAACTCGTTGCGCTTGAGTTGTTCGAGCCCGGCTTGGGCACGCGCGGCCATGAGCGGCTTGCCGTAGAATTGCCCTGCGAGTTCGCCCGCCCGCTTGGGATCGAGGGTGACGACGTCCGCGCCATACATATCCGCAGCGAAGGCGACATAGCCGAGCTTCGCGAGCTGCTCGGCGCGGCTTTTGGGATAGTCGTTGAGCCCCCACCACTCGGGGATGATCAGCACGCCGGGCGCCTTGGAGCCTTTGCTGACCTTCGCGTCGTCGTAGGCGAGATAGCCCTTGAGCTTCACCCCGTCATGTTCGTAGGCGACGGATTGAGTGACGACTTTGGCGTGGACCGTGGCGGAAAGGGCGGCGGCCGCGAGGAGGGCGGGGAGGAGTTTCATGGCGTCGCTACGCAACTCCGCCGGGCAAAAACGTCAAACGCGCTCCTGCAAGGCGGTTAGCGACGCTCCTCCATCAGGCCGACGAGGTTGCCGTCGGGGTCGCGCACGAAGGCCATCCACAACTCGTGATCGGGCATCTTCGCCGTCAGGCTCGGCTCGCGCTCGGGCTTGGCGCCGCGCTCCACGATCGCGCGATAAGTGGCTTCGAGCGATGCCGTGCGGAAATAGAGCACGGAGTTGTTTCCGGCCGCGCCGGCGCCTTGCGGCGTTGTCAGCATCAGCCGCACTCCACTGATCGCGAAGAACGCCAGGTTCGGTCCCGCATCGAACAGAAACGGCAGTCCGAGCACGTCCCGGTAAAACATCTTCTCGCGCGTCACGTCGCTCACCGTGATCGCGATCTGTCCCAAGTCGGTGATCTCCGTTTTCATGACGATCGGTCGTCTCCGAAAATTCCGTTGACCATCGCAAAGAGCGCCGTGCCTCCGGCCACCACGACGAACGAGGCGACGAGCCGCCACAACGCGTCCTTTTTGGCGAAATCCCAGATCGCCAGGATGCACACGACGACGCTCGCCACGATGCAGAATGAGATGATGAAGAACGCCACGGCCTTCACCACGTGGGGCGGGAAGAAGCCGCGACCCCGTGGCCTCGATCGCGACGCGGGGGGGCGGGGGGCGGCGGAGAGAGGGGTGGAGGCAGATCGCTCATGCGGGAAAGGAGGGCCGTGAGACGGGCAGTTCATCCGCCGGCGATAGTTTCAGAGACTTCGAATAGACGTGCTGGGTCTTGGTGCGGACAAAGCCGAGGCCCGGATAAAAAGTGTGGCTCACCTCGCGGGTGTTGTTGCTGCGGACGACCACGGTCGTTGCGTGCAGCTCCGCGGCCCAACGCTCCGCCGCGGCGACGAGCGCCCGGCCCACGCCGGTCCGTCGTGCATCTTTGGATACAACCAGACCGGCGATCTCGACGCGCCGGCCGCTGGCCAGAATCTCCGCGAGCTGCGCCTGCAACCAGCCTGTGACAACCCCGTCGCACTCCGCGACCCAGCACCGATCGCAGGGAGAATAGGCGAGCCTTTGCAGGCGCACCCCGATCTCCGCGGCGGCGGTCCGATGGCCGAGCTCGGCGCAGAGCCGCGCGATCTGCCCGGCATCGTCGGGTTTTGCGGCCCGCACCGCGGGCGTGGTGATGGATGCTCGCGCGGCGGGGCTCATCCGCGAGTGACACGGGCAGCCACCGGATCGCCGCGTTCTCGCACGCTGAGCCCGGCCGCAAGCGCGGAGGCGACCGGCACGAGCGCCAGCGCGGCAATCCAGAAC
>JAEYQF010000240.1 GCA_023410155.1 Verrucomicrobiota bacterium
CAAGCTCACCTGGGATCACGAGCAAGAGCGCTTCGTCGGCGACGGGGCGGCGGAAGCAAACAAGTTCCTTTCGCGCGAGATGCGCAAACCCTACGACTACTCGTTCGTGAGTTGACCCACCCGGCGCGGAGCAGCCATGAGCATCCTCACCGAGGTCCTTGCACGAGACGACGTGACCGTGGCGGACCTCGAGCGGGTGTATCAGAAAATCTGTGACGATCCCCACTGGCAGCGAGATGCGCTCGAGAGTCTCTCCGCGCTGGACGAGGAGCAGGTTCATCGTGCGCTCTGGCTCCTGCATCGCCGTCAGGTGGATCAACCCTTGCCCTTGGCGGCGGTCGAGCAGGTGATCGAGGCGACCGCGGGCGCTCGACACTGGCTCGTGCGCCTGCAAGTCGGGCAAATCCTCGCTCTCGCGGGAATCCCGGAGCGCATGCTGGAGCCGGCCTTCGACTACCTGCGGGAGTGTTTCTCCGACCGGCGGGTGATCGTGCGCGCGTGGGCTCTCTCGGCCTTGTATCCGTTGCGACATGACAGGCGTTTCTCAGGGGAAGTGCGTCGCATGATCACCGCGGCGCGCCGCGATCCGGGGAAATCCATGCAGGCGCGCCTGCGGCATCTCACCACGGCGGGAGCAAGGGAGAAATCCCATTCCCGGGACCGGGTGTAGAACGCAAGTCAGGTCCTTGGGTCAGGGGGCGCATGCTTCGAAACGAAAACTCCTTCCCGTGCCAACCGGGGCCGCGCTGGCGGATGTTAACCTCATGAGCACGCATGCCGTGGAAGTTTGCATCGTGGGTGGCGGTCCGGCCGGGTTGAGCGCGGCCTTGGTGCTCGGGCGCTGCCGCAGATCAGTGACGCTCTTCGACGCCGGCGAGCCGCGCAATGCCGTCTCGCGTGCGTTGCACGCTTATCTCACCCGCGATGGCACGCCGCCTCTGGACTTGCGCCGGATGGGGCGGGAGGAGCTGCGCGGCTACCCGAGCGTCGAGATCGTGGACGATGAAGTGGTGGTCATCCACCGGCAGGTGGACCGGTTCGCTCTGGAAACCCGCGGCAGCCGCCGGGTGACGTCGCGATTTCTTCTGCTCGCCACCGGGCGCATCGACGTGCTGCCGGAGCTGGAAAGGGCGAAGGAGTTTTACGGTCGGGGCCTCTACCATTGTCCTTACTGCGACGGCTGGGAACATCGCGATGGGCGGCTGGCGGTGGTCGGCGTGGGCGCGATTGATCTCGCGCTGGAGCTGCTGACGTGGAGCGACCGGGTGATGGTTTGTCCGGAGGAGGGATCGACCATCGACGAGGACATGATGGCTCGGTTACAGCGGCGAGGGATCTCGGTGGCGCGTGCGCCCCTGGTGGGTTTGTGCGGGCCGCAAGGTGGCCC
Organism: Verrucomicrobiota bacterium; assembly: GCA_023410155.1. Classification (GTDB taxonomy): domain Bacteria; phylum Verrucomicrobiota; class Verrucomicrobiia; order Opitutales; family Opitutaceae; genus Opitutus. The sequence continues at coordinate 1,388 of JAEYQF010000240.1, forward strand.
ACTCGAGCGGCTGCTCCTGAAAAATGGGGAGGAGGTGCCCTGCGATGCTTTGTTTTTCTGCTCGGAGTGTCGGCAGCGCTCACCGTTTGGAGAGATCCTGGGCTGCAGTTTCGACGACGATGGATCGGTGAAATGCACCGGCCACGCGGCAACCGGCGTGCCGGGACTTTATGTGGCGGGGAACGTGCGGGGAGGGCTGCACCTCGCGATCATGGCGGCGGCGGAAGGCGCGGAAGCCGCAGTCGCCATCAATGAAGCGATCCTCGAGCAGGACCTCTCCTGAGGAAAAGATGCACGCCAATGAACGGCATTTGGCGCAGTTATACCCGAATTCTACCGCCTTCTAGCGCTTGGGGAATGGCGTTCGACATGGAGACGTCCTCAAGATTCCAATTGTCTATCCGATAAGGATAAGTCGCGTGATCCCCCGAAAAACGCAGCATCCGGCGCGATTGGACGCGAGGTGGCGACATCTTCTCGTAGTCCTGGGCGTCTTCGTGCTTTGCGGCGGAGGGGCCTGGGCGAACGTGGGCGGTGTCCGCGGAATGCCGCCGTCGCGGACCTACTCATACTCCGAGATTGGTAACGTGCCGCCGGGGGCCACGTTGAGCACCGACGCGCTCGGGCGGCTCGTCTTGGTGAGGGAAGGCTCCTACATCGTATTCGACGATCGTAACTGGCGCGAGATGACCGTGCTGCGCGAGGCCGGCACGAACATCGGCAAGGTGGTGCGCACGGAGGATGGCACCGTTTACTATGGGGCGCAGGCCTCGTGGGGCCGCGTTGAGCACGTCGACGACAACTCCATCCGCCTGCATCCCTTTCGCGGCCGAGAAGCGCCTTCTTGGCTCTCCAATTCGATCTTCGACACGATCGTGCCGACGAAGGACTTTGTTTGCTTCGCCAGCAGCGGTGGAGCGGTGCTTTGGGAACGCGCCACGGGGACCAACTGCTTCGTGAGATTGCCTTTCCGGTCCACGGTCTTCGCCATCAACGACCAGATCTACGCGTCAGCCGGGCCCGAGGGCTTGCAGCGAGTCGTCCCGGGGCAGGAAAGCGCGGAACGGGTCGCGGGCGAGATCGGCGATCTCTCTTTTGAGAGCGTGATCCCTTGGGGACCCGGTCGAGTGCTGGGCTGGAGCATCGATCGCGGCTTCATGCTTTTCGATGGCCAGCGGGCGGTGCCGTGGGCGACACCGATCGCGGAAAAACTCAAAGGCGTCGCCAAACTGGTGCGGCTGGCGGGCGGCCGCCTCGCGGTGCTCGAGCGCGGAGAAGGTCTCTACATCCTGGAGTCATCCGGTGAACCGCTCCTCGCCCTGCTCGGCGGAGACAACATCGGCATCACGGAACTTTGCGAAAGCGAGCCGGGCATATTGTGGCTCGCGAGAGCCGACGGAATCACGAAGCTGATCTACGACGCTCCGGTCGAGGTCTTCGATCATCGGCTGGGTTTGTCGCTGTCATGGGCGTGGGTGGGGCGCTGGCAGGGGCGCACCTTGGTGATGTCCGACGGCAAACTCTACGAAGCGGACGCGAAGCCGTTCGCGGAGCCGACTCGTTTCCGCGAGATCCCACTCGGCCTCAACGGCGGCGCGTGGTCCGCCGCGACGACCGAGCACGGGGTCCTGCTCGGCAACTACACCGGGGTGCATCACCTCTCGGACAAGGGCGTGGTGACCCACGTCATGGGCGGTTTCAATGCGCACATGCTCGTCGCGCTGCCGGGCAACATCTGTCTGGCGATCGGCCGCGCCAAGATCGCGATGTTGCGGTGGGACGGCTCGCGTTGGGTGCCTTGGGGCAACGAGATCGAGGGAGTCGGTGTGCCCGCGATCGTCATGCCGGCGAGCGATCGATCGGTTTGGATGGAGCTCGGCGTCAACCGTGTCGCGCGCGTCGCGATTCGGGGCGAAACGCTCACGTGCGATGTCTTCAACCAGCTGCCGTGGACTTCGCCCGGCTGGGTGAATCTCGGCCAGATCGGCTCCACCGTGATCCTCTCGCAGCAATTGCACCAGCGGTTCTACTACGACGAGAAACAGGAGCGATTCGTCGAGGCGCCGGCGCTGGAGCAGCTCCTCGCTGAATTCCCGGAACGTGTTCTGCGGCCGAGGGAGTCCGCTGATGGTTCCATCTGGATGCCGCATGAGACCGGTGTTTTTCGACTGGCGCGGACTCCGGACGGTTACCGCCGTGCGCGCGGCGAATTCGAGCTTCTGCGGGACAACTACCCCGTGATCCGCCTCCTCGGCAAAGACGAAGTCTGGGTCGCCGGCTTCCGCTCGCTGATGCGTTTGCGCCCCGCGCCGGGTGACCAGGTTGTATCGCGTCCCCCGACGATGCCCGTGCTGACCTCGGTGTTCGATGCCCGCCATCACAAGGAGATCTACAGCCCGTTCCGGCCCGACTCGTCAGGCCTCGAGAAGGTGCCGTTCCGGGATCGGCACCTGACCTTCCATTTCGCTCCGACATCGTATCGTCGGCTGCGGACACCGCTCTACCAATTCCGCCTCCCCGGGTATGCTGACGACTGGTCGATCCCCTCGCGCGAACCCAGCTTCAGCGTCAGCGGGCTGCGGGAGGGGCGGTATGAGTTGAGCACTCGCGTCGTGGAAGACGGTGGGGAGTCAGCCGGGAGCATCACCATCCCCTTCGCCATCGAGCCGCCCGTTTATCGGCGGTGGTATGCATTTGCTGGATACGCCATCGCCCTGGGAGCTTTGCTGATCTGGAGCAGCAACGGGCTGCTCCGTCGCGCGAATCGGAGGACCCAGGAACTGGAGCGGGTGGTGCGGTCGCGCACCGCGGAACTCCGGATCGCCCTGGAAGCCGGAGAAATCGGCACCTGGAATTGGAATCTGCGCACACAGGAACTGCGCTGGTCGGAGCGGTGTCGGCAGATTTTCGCGGTGTCGCTCGAGACGCCGATTTCCGTCGAACTCTATCTTTCGAAAGTTCACCCCGACGACCGCGCACGCGCGCGGGAAGCCGCCGACGCGGCGATCTCCGCGGGTGGAGACGTCTTTCTTGAAGTTCGCATTGTGTGGCCCGATGGGACCGTGCGTTGGGTGCAGATCAGAGGGCGAGCGCAGCGCGATGATTCCGGCACGCCCGCCGCCATGCGGGGCGTCGTCCTCGACATCACGGACCGGAGGCGGGCGGAGCAGGATCGGCTAACGGTGAGCAAGCTCGAGTCTACCGGTATCCTGGCCGGGGGCATCGCGCATGATTTCAATAACCTGCTCGCGGGGATGCTGCTCAATGTGGACCTCGCGCTCGACAGTGGCGCGAAGGAGGAGATGAGCCAGGCGCTCGAATTCACGAAATCGGCCGTGCAGTCCGCCCGCGATCTCACTCGCCAGCTCATCACATTTTCCGCCGGCGGCCTTTCCAGCCGGCACTCCGTCGATCTGCCGCGGTTGGTGGAGAGTGTCGCCGGGAAGTGGCGGGCGACGTCCTCCACCGCGATCGAACTCCAGCTTGACCCCGCGGTGCCGTCGGTCAGCGGAGACCCTGAATTGCTTGCAGTCGTTGTGCGCAACCTGCTGATCAACGCGACCGAGGCCTCCGATCCCGCGGCGCCGGTTTCGATCGTGGTCGAGAAGACTCCGGCAAATTCTCCCGCCCTGACCACGCTGGCTCCCGGGGCTTACGTCTCGCTCACGGTTGCGGATCGCGGCCGCGGCATCTCGTCCGAGGTGCTGCCGAATATCTTCGATCCTTACTTCTCCACGAAACCTCGTGGCAACCGCAAGGGCATGGGGTTGGGCCTGACCACCTGCATGTCCGTGGTGCAACGGCACGGCGGCACGATCGTGGTCGAATCCCAACCCGGCGAAGGCTCGCGTTTCACGGTCATTCTTCCCGCGGGAGGACAAGTCGCCCCGGCGCCCGCTGTGAGCGACGGCGCCCCGGTGGCGCGCAATCTCCGCGTGCTGGTGATGGACGACGAAGAGGCCATCCGCAAAGCGCTCGTTCGCATGCTCCAGAGCCTGGGGCACCACGCAGTCGCCACCAGTCATGGAGCCGAGGCGGTTTCCCTTTACACCGAAGCGATGCATGGCCCCGGCCGATTCGATTTGGTGATGCTGGATCTGACCGTGCCGAATGGGTGGGGCGGAGAGGAGACGCTGCGCGCATTGCAGACGGTCGATGCGACGGTTCGAGCCGTCGTGATGAGCGGCTACACGCAAAGCGCGGTGATGGAGGAGCACGCGCGGCACGGATTCCAGGCTGCGCTGCCAAAACCCTTCACGCGGGAGGCGCTCCTCGAGAGCCTCGCGCGGGCTCTTGCGTAGTGCCGGCCTGGATACGCGTGGCGGAGAGGGAGGGATTCGAACCCCCGGTGAGCTTGCGCCCACAGCGGTTTTCAAGACCGCCGCAATAGACCACTCTGCCACCTCTCCGACGTGCGATCGTGGCCGCACCGGAACGCGAAACACGGCGCGTGTCGAGCCCGGAGTAGGCGCGAGTCAGGCCTGAGTGCGGACCGGGTCGGGACACGGTGCGGACCGGGTCGAGCCAGGGTGCGGAGCGGATCGGGACCGATTCCGCATCGGTTCGCGACCAGGGGTGGTTCCGCTCAGCGCTTGCGGTTGCGGGAGAAGAAAAATGCGATCCAGAGACCGAGACCGAGGAGCGCGACCAGCCACCAAAAATAGCGGAGCTGGCGCGCGGCGAGCTCGGCGAACGCGAGCGCGCTGGGGAACAGCAGGCCGAGCACCACCAGCCCGATGATGCCCGCCACGAGGGCGAGGGTGCGTCGACCGCGCTGGTTCATCGCTTCACTGGAGTCGCGGTGTTGGGCAGACCGATGGGCAGGAGAATGTTGGCGCCGCCCGGGGAATCACCGCCACTGCCACCACCAATGACGAGCGGGGAACGGCCATCCCATTTTTCCACGATCTGGAGTTGAATGAGGCCGGGGTTGTCACGGATCGCTTCAGCGCGGATGCGGATGGCTTCGGCTTCACCTTTGGCGCGGATGATCGCGGTGTCGGCCTCGATCTGGGCCTTCTGCTGGGTGAAGCGCGCTTTGGCGGCTTCCTGTTCCTGCACCATCTTGGATTCGATGGCGGCCTCGAGTTCCTTCGTGAGAGTGATGTTTTCCAGAACGATGTCTTCGACGTTGAGGATGTCGCCGATCTTCTCGCGCGTGGCGGCGAGGGTCTTGACTTTGATTTCTTCGCGGCGCTTCACGATCTGCTCGGCGCTTTGGAGGGCGGTGACCTCCTTCAGCGCCTCGTGGATACGGGGGGCGATGAGGCTGTCGAAGGGATCGCCCGCGTATTCCTTGAAGATGGGCACGACGGACTTTTCGGGGATGCGGTAAAGGACGCGCAAGGTCGTGCTGACTTGCTGGAGGTCGGAGGAGTAGCACTCGGCCGGGAGTTCGCGCGTGATTTGGCGGATGGGCACTTTGACGATGTGCGTGATGAAGGGCGCCTTGGTGCCGAAGCCCTCAGGTTTGAAGTCGGGGCTGACTTTGCCGAGCGTCACTTCGACGCCGCGGAAACCGGGCTCGACCACGAAGGTGGCCTGCGCGGCGGCAATGACGAGGACCAGGATCACGATACCGAAACCGACGAGTTTGCCGACGTTGGGATTCATGCGCGGGAGCGCACACGAGCGGAGCGGCCGCGGCAAGCGATGAGTGTGTCGCTAGAATTTTCTGCGTGAGTTCCAGCGCACGAGCGGCCGCGAGAGGAAGTTTGCGGTGGAGTTGGGCGCGCGATGGGCCAGACTCGGGGTGTGAGTTTCACGCGGCATCTCTTGATCGACGGAGCCAACGTCGTGCATGGCTGGCCGGAGTTGCGCGGGATGATGCAGCGCGAACGCGACGAGGCGAGGGCGCTGCTGGTGCGGCGGGTCACGGTGCTGCACGATGAGGAGCAGATTCGCGTGACGGTGGTGTTCGACGGACGCGGCGCAGAGTTGACGATGGAGCGGCCGTCGGGGCACGCCACGCTCTCGGTGTTGCATACGGCATCGGGAGTGACGGCCGACCACGTGATCGAGCAACTGGTCGCCGCCTCGGCGACGCCGGAGAGTTGTGTGGTGGTGACGGCGGATCGAGCGGAGCGGGAGACGGTCGCGGCCGCGGGTGCGCACGTGCTTTCACCAGACGATCTCGCGCGCTGGGTGGCACAAGTGGAGGAGCGGCAGAGGGCGCGCCTCGCGGGCCTGCGCGCGAACAATGAAACGCGATGGAGGGCGCGGTGACGGTCCCGTCGAAACAACCCGATCCCAGCACGGCGGCGGAGATCCAGGGGCTGTATGGGCCGTTTACGTTTTCAGAGAAGCTGCTGCAAAAAATCTGGATGCGGGGAGACTTCGATCGCAGTCGGGTCACCACGACGGATGGAAGAGCGGTCAGGATCGTCAGGCCCGGTCGCTGGAACCTTCTCGGCGGGCCGGATTTTCTCGAGGCGCGCATACGCGTGGGCTCCGGTGCGGAGCAAACGGGGGATGTCGAGCTGCACCTGCACGCGGTGGATTGGACGGCGCATGGTCACGGGCACGATGAGGCCTACGACCGGGTGATGCTGCACGTCGTTTTGTTTCCACCGGCGGCGGGTCATCGCACGATCGGCGCTGGGGGGCGCGAGATCCCGACGGTGGCGTTGCTGCCGCTGCTGCATCACGACCTGGAGGAATATGCGGCGGAGGAGGTGTTGGAGAAGCTAAGCGATCGGCCGGTGTCGCAGGTGGTGGAGAAACTGGCAGTGCGGCCGGTGGGAGAGGTGGCGCAGTTGCTCCGGCGCCACGCCCGGGAGCGCTGGCGACAGAAGGTGCATTTCGCACGTTTGCGGGTCCAGCGGCTCGGCTGGGAGGGAGCGTGCCACCACACGGCTCTGGAGATTCTGGGTTATCGTTTCAATCGCCCGCCGATGCTGCGACTCGCCAGCGTAGCGCCGCTATCCGACTGGGCGGAGGCGGATCCGGTGGCGATGTTCGAAGCGGAGCGGGAGAGTTGGAGCGTGCAAGGTGTGCGGCCGGCGAATCATCCACGGCGGAGGCTGGAGCAGTATGTCGCGTGGACCGCGGCTCAGCCTCGCTGGCCGGAAAGATTGCGTGAGTGCGCGGATGGTCTCCCTGAGCTTCCGACTGAAATGGGTGCCAGTCTCGCTCGGCGGCAGGCGGACCTCGCGGGATGGCGAGAACGATTTGTGGGCGTGACCGGCGGGGTGCTCGGCGGCAGCCGCATGGATACGATGATCTGCGATGGATTTCTGCCGCTGCTGGCGGCGCACGCAGGAGCGGATGCGTATGGTGTTTGGTTGCACTGGTTCCCAGGAGACCTGCCGCCCACGGTTACGCGCTCGCTCCGGTCGCTCGGGGTTTTCGCCGGACGAAGCGCGCCGGCCGTGCAAGGCTTTGCACAGGGCTTACTCGGCTGGATGGTGGAGGAGGGTGGCGACTGAGTTCGGCGGGGGGCGCGGGGCTTGACAAATTTTCGCGCTGGCGAGTAAATTTTCCCTCTTAACAACACTCACTTTTCGAAAGTGGGCCCTGGGGCCCGCTTTTTTTTTCCCATCTTGCCGACACACCCAATCCTATGAGCAGCGAAATACTTTCCGTCCTCGAATACATGGAGAAGGAGAAGGGGATCCCGCGCACCGACATGATCGCGACGATCGCGAACGCGTTGAAGACCGCGGCGCAAAAGGGCGTGAATTCAGGACAGGAGCTCAGGATCGATATCAACCCCAAGAACGGGCAGCTGCACGCGTGGTGTCTGCTCAAGGTGGTGGATTCTGTCAGCAATCCGAAAACGGAGATCCACGTTGAGAAAGCGCAGGCTTTGAAGGCCGGCGCCGTGCTCGGCGAGATGTTGGAAAAGGAGATCGATCCGTCGTCGCTCGGCCGTATCGCGGCTCAGACCGCCCGTCAGGCGGTGATGCAGCGGCTGCGTCAGTTCGAGAAGGATCGCATCTTCGACGAGTTTAAGGACCAGGTCGGCAACATCGTCACGGGCACCGTCCGTCGCCGTGAGCGCAACGATCTCTTCATCGATCTCGGCAAGGCCGAAGCCGTGATGCCCGGCAAGGAACAGGTCCCCGGCGAAGAGTATCAGCCGGGCGAGCGCATCCGCTGCCTGCTGCTCGCGATCGAGTCCACGCCCCGCGGCCCTGAGATCATCCTCTCGCGCGGCAGCCCGAAATTTGTCCGCCGACTCTTCGAACTCGAAGTCACGGAAATCGCCGACGGCACCGTGAAGATCGAGGCGTTCGCGCGCGAGCCCGGGTATCGCACGAAGATCGCCGTGACCAGCTCCGACTCCAAGGTGGATCCCGTCGGCGCGTGTGTCGGCGCTCGCGGTGCCCGCGTGAAGACGATTGTGCGCGAGCTCAACGGCGAGAAGATCGATATCATCCGCTACTTCGCCGATCCGCGCGAGATGGTCATCGAGGCCATGAAGCCGGCCGTGCCGCGTGAAATCATCGTCGACGACAAGTCTCACCGCATCCTGCTCAAAGTCGCGACGGAAGATCTCGCGATCGCCATCGGGCGCAAGGGGCAGAACGCCCGTCTGACCTCGCGGCTCATCGGCTGGCGCTTGGACATCGAGGAGTTTCACGCGATCGGCGACGATCCGCGCGGCAACGCCGTGGCCTCGCTCGTCAAGGCGTTCCAGATCGAGGCCGAGATCGCGGGTCGCCTCGTCGATATGGGCATCAACTCGCCGGCCGCTTTCGAAGGCGTCGATGCAGATGATCTTGTTGACGCCGGTTTCAGTGCCGAGGAAGCCGCGGCGATCATCGCGCGCGTCGCGCAACGTTAAACCTGAGAGCTGGTCCAACCACCGATTTACTACCTATAGCTGATGAGCCTCCGCATTCACGAACTCGCCAAACGACACAACATGGAGGGCAAGGACATGCTGGCCTTGCTCAAGGAGCGAGGCTACGTCTCTGCGGACACCAAGTCGGTTTCGAGCACGGTCGCGGACATCTACGTCGAGGAGTTGGAGAAGGAGTTTGCCGCGAAGGCCGCGGCCGCCCAGGCCCAGACCCCTCCAGAAACCCCGACGGCTCCCGAATCTGCCCCCGCGGCTGACGACTCGAATGAGTCGCCGAAACTGCGTCTGCCCGCTGGAGCGTTCGTCAAGTCAAAGGCTGATATCGAGCGCGAACGCGAAGTTGCCGCCCAGGCGAAAGCTGCCGCCGCCAAGGCGCCTGCTCCGGTGACGCCGCCGCCCATGCCCGCACCCCGCGCGGTGTCGGCTCCCGCTCCCGTTTCCGCGCCCAGCCCGATCGCGCCGCCGCGCCCGGCTTCTCCGCCGCCGTTGCTGCCCCGCGCACTCCCGCCACCGTCTGCTGCGCCGACGGTCAAATCGGCACCGGTGGTTTCCATTTCCGCACCGCGCCCCGTCGCGAGCCCGGCACCGGCTCCGACGATTCCGCCGCCGATCTCGAAAATGCCGGCCGCCCCGCGGGTCGTCTCTCCCGCGCCGCTGCCGCCCGCCGCGGCTCCCGCCGTCAATGCGCCGACTGCGATTCCGACTCCCGTCGCGCCCGGCGCTCCGGCTTCGAGTGCTCCCGCCGCACCTTCCGGCGAAATCAAGATCATCCATATCAAGCCGCCGATCATTGTGCGCGATTTCGCGGCCGCGCTTGGCCTCAAGCCGTTTAAGCTCATTTCCGAGCTCAACCAGGCCGGCGGCTTTGCGTCGATGAACTCAAACATCGACGAGGCGATGGCCGTGAAGGTGGCCGAGAAGCACGGCTTCATCCTCGAAATCAAACATCGCGGCGAACCGAAGGAAGGCCAGCCCAAGGACAAGAAGCCCGAGAAGAAGCTGGACGAGGATGAATCGAAGTTCCTGCAGCCGCGGCCCCCGGTCGTGTGCATTTTGGGCCACGTGGACCACGGCAAGACGTCGCTGCTGGACGCGATCCGCAAAGCGAACGTTGCCGCGGGCGAAGCCGGCGGCATCACGCAGCACATCGGCGCGTATCAGATCGAATTCCAAGATCGCAAGCTCACCTTCCTTGATACGCCCGGCCACGCTGCGTTCACGAAGATGCGTTCGCGCGGAGCGAGCGTCACCGATGTCGCCATTCTCGTGGTTGCAGCCGACGACGGCTTCATGCCCCAGACGGACGAGGCGCTGAAGATCGCGCTCGGAGTCAAGGAGCAGCACCCGGAGAAGTTCGCTCTCATCGTCGCCGTCAACAAGATGGACGTGAAGGGCGCCAACCTCGATCAGGTGAAAGCGCAGATGCAGCAACGCAACATCGCGCCGGAAGACTGGGGCGGCGAAACGGTCACTGTGCCCGTTTCCGCGATCAAGGGCACCGGCATCAACGAGCTGCTCGAGATGATTCTCCTGCAATCCGACGTGCTCGAGCTCAAGGCGAACCCCAAGGCCGAGGCCAGCGGCGTCATCATCGAATCTCAAATCGACGTGGGTCGCGGTCCGCTCGCCACGGTGATCGTGCAGCGCGGGACCCTGAAGGTCGGCGACGCACTCGTTTGCGGCCCGCATTACGCGCGCGTCCGTGCGATGTTCGACGATCAGGGCCGCAACGTGAAGGAAGCTCCGCCGGCCACGCCCGTTCGCGTGATCGGCTGGTCAGGCGCGCCGGACAGCGGTGCCGCTTTCCGCGCGGTCAAGAATGCTCGCGAAGCGGAGAAGCTTGCCGAGGAGGATCAACAGCGACTCCGCAAGCTGGCTTCCGTCTCCGATGCCCAACCGAAGGAGGTTTCGGTGGAGCAACTCTTCGCCAACATCGCGGCCACCCAGGCCAAGGTGCTGAAACTCATCATCAAGACCGACGTTTACGGCTCGTCCGAGGCCGTTCGCAATGTGCTCGAGGGCATCAAGAGCTCCAAGGTCTCGGTCGAAATCGTGTCTACCGACGTTGGTCTGGTGACCAAGAACGACGTGACGATGGCTGCTGCCGCCGGCTCGGTCGTGATCGGCTTCAACACAAAGCTCGAAAACGGCGTGACCGCGCTCGCCAAACACCACGGCGTGCGCATCGAGACCTACTCGATCATCTACGAACTCGCCGACAAGGTCCGCGAGATGATGGCCGATCTGCTCGAGCCCGATCTCAAGGAGGTCAAGCTCGGCGGCGCCGAAGTGCGACAGGTGTTTCCGCTCGCAAAGGGTTTCGTGGCTGGCTGTCTCGTCACCGAAGGCAAGATCACCCGCAACGCCTCCGCACGCCTGCGGCGCGGTCGCGAGATCGTGCACGAGGGGAAGATCGGCACCCTCAAGCGCTTCAAGGACGACGCCAACGAAGTTCGCGCCGGCCTCGAATGCGGTATCAAGCTCGACGAGTTCAACGGCTACCAGGCAGGCGACGTCATCGAGTGTTACGAGATCCAAAAGGTCCGCGCGGCTCTGTAATCGCGGTTCCCCGCTCGAGATCCCGCTGGTGACGCCCTGGGCGTCGGCTTCGAGAACGGGGAATCCCAATCCGAAACTCCGATGTCCAACCGCACGCTCCGCGTCAACGAACTGATCCAGCGCGAACTCAGCGACATTCTCCGCAAGCGCTACCAGTCGGAGTCCGTCGCGATCACGCTGACGGAAGTCCGCGTCTCACCCGATCTCCGCGACGGCCGCGTCTTCGTGTCTGTGGTGGGTTCCGACGAGGAGGCCGCGGCGAAGCTCCGCTGGCTACGCTCGCGGGCGCGGGAGTTGCGCGCGGAGCTGGGT
>JAEYQF010000258.1 GCA_023410155.1 Verrucomicrobiota bacterium
CATCATAGCTGTAGCCCAAACGGAGCATTGAACGGCCATCGAGGAAAGCGTGCTGGTAACCGACCATTGGTGCTATAGCGTCCTCGGTACGGTACGAAACGCCCAGCCAGACCATCTTATTATACAGGTAAAGAGCATTTATGTCGAACTGGGTGCTGGTGCCATCGGTCTTGATCAACACGCTTGGTTGAAGCATGTGATCCTCGTTGCCGCCGAGCGCCCAATTGTAACCGGCCTGCACAAAGTAGTGGCGGGCCATCTTAATGCTCACATCATCCAATTCGGTCTCCGGAAGGTGCGTGCTGCTGATGCCGGCCCAGATCGTCTTGCTCTGGTAATAGATGCCTGCGCCAAGATTGAAACCGCCCTGGCTCTGCCCATTCAGCGGAATGGCGTTGTCCAATTCCACGGCATCACGAGCGATCCAGTTGCGGCCCAGGGCATGACTGCCCAATCCGAAATAGACACCAATGCCCAATGTGCCCGTACCCACCTTGCGATGGAAAGAATAATGCAAGCGGGCGAACGTGCTCTTCTGCTGCCCAAGCTCATCGAGGTATACGGAAAGCCCAACACCGCTGCTGATCTTGGCAATGGGCATGCTGGCGTTGAGCAACCCGGTCTTCGGGGCGCCATCAAAACCTGTCCACTGCTGTCTCAACAGGGCCGTTCCGCACAACTGACCACTCACACCCGCCACGGCAGGGTTTATGGAAAGCCGATCGAACATGTATTGGGTGAATTGCGGATCCTGCTGCGCCATGGCGGCACCTGCCATCACCGTGAACAACGCGACCGTAAATATCCCCCTCATGCGTATGGCTAATGGATGTTCTGTAGGTATGGAGCGAGAAAGTCCTGAGGATCCATGAGGATCCCGGCCGCCAATATAACAAAAGTCCTTTTGTGCAAACATCTGCTCATCTACTTTTCAGGGATGAGGCAGGTCTGCCGATAGGCTCAGGCCAGCTTCTGGAAGGTGCGCCACCAGCGGTCAGGCACCTCTTCCCGGCAGGCCATCTGATAGTCCGAATAAGAACATGGCACCAAATGATGTCTTTCGAAACGGGCTTCCTGTTCGGCCCGGTAGGGAATGTCCATCCACCAGCGATCGCTCACGTTGCTCTTGTAGACCACCAATTCCTGATCGTGGCCACGTATCGGGATCCTGAACCGGGTGAACCGCTTACGGTCCAGCCAGGGCAGGTCGTTGGTACGGCTGCGGAACCCATCCAGGAAACACCAGACCATTTGCGCGGCCAGTTGCGCTGTTACCGAATCCACATCCTTAGCAGGGTCCATTTCATAAATGCCGATCGATGTGATCTTCTCGCTTACGCCGGCGTAGCGCATCAATTGGCAGATCTCTTCACCGTGGAAACCATTGGGGCCGGGCCTGGTGGTGCCCGGTGCATCCGATCGGCGCACGGCGGTCATGTCCACACTGAGGCTATCGCCATTGCGCAGCACGGGTTCCGCATCAGCGATACGCGCCCGCAGCTCACCCAACCTGTGCGCATCGAAATAGAGCTTGTCCATCAGCTCGATCCCCGGCTGATCCACCAGATAGGTCTGGTAACCCAAGTTACTGTAATTGAACAGGTAGTTCGGCTGGCGCAGCACGATGTGGCTCAAATAACTGCTCTCGCTCAAGCCCTGCCCCGGCTCACCCAGATCGAAACGGCCATCCACACAGACCAGGTTTGCCGTGCGCTCGAGCATTTCATAGGCCAGGTACTGCGTATAGGTATGTCCCTGTCCACCGCCAAGGATCACCGGCACTATGTTCTGCCGCATGAGCGTAGCCAGCGTTTCTGCCACCGCGTGTTGTGTATCGGCCACGGATGCACCGGGCACAATGTCGCCCAGATCGGCTATGCGGAGGTTGCCTGCAGGCAGGTAGAGCTGGAACAATTGCTCACGGATAGCATCGGGCGCATGCACGCAATTGCGGGGTCTCGCATTGCCCGGATCATCGGGCAGGCCGAACAGCGCCACATGCACGCCCTCCAGTTCCGGAAAGCTGCGATCGGTATGGCAGAGCATACTGTCGCCGATGCTGTTCGCCGGCCATTCGTTGCGGACCGTGCCGAATGCTTCCGAAGGCCTGAAATAGATGCTGATATCCATGCGCGCAGATCCGCATGAGCACGGATCACCAATCGCGAAGGTGGCGGGTTATCGGGGACGGCTGGTGTGGGGGCAGAGGAAAGTGCTCACACGGGCGTGTTAGTGCGTGTGAGGTGAATGGTGAATGGTGGCTGCCAGATCCTGATCATCCCATTCACCAGTCACTTATCACCATTCACTTGGTTCTTTGGGCGAATTCCTGTCAGGACGTGGCTGCGCCTGCAACTCCTCGCTGCGCTGCGGGGTTTTCGGCTACGCCTCTTACGCAGATCGGTCGGTCACCCTATGGAATTACTGTGCCCGGCCCAGATCACCTGGCCATGCGCAGCGCGTGAGCGATCGCAGTGTAAAGCCGCAGCGCAGCGAGGACTTGCAACGAAGAGCGCGACCCGCAGGGGCACGCCCAATTGCTCAGAGATCAGATGTCAGTTGTCTGTTGTCAATCGCTCATTTGCTCACCGATCGAAGCGACAAGCAGGATGCGTACCAGTTCGTGCAGTTTTGGGAGGGAGCGGCATTCCCTGACAACTGACAACGAACAACTGACAACTACTACTTCTTCTTCGCTCCCTTTTTCGCCGCTGCCTTCTTAGCGGCCTTCTTGGGAGCAGCCTTCTTTGCTGCCGCCTTCTTCGCGAACCGGCCTTTTCCCTTGCGCTCGGGAGCGGCTGCGATCAGCGCATTGGCCTCCTCCAGCGTGATATCCTCGGGCTTTTTGTCCTTGGGCACGTTGGCGATCTTGCTCCCATCGGTGATGTAG
>JAEYQF010000379.1 GCA_023410155.1 Verrucomicrobiota bacterium
GGTGGGAGCAGAGGCCATCAGGCCGGCGACGGCCGCGACCGCGACCGGGAAAATCCGACGAGAATGCAAGGTGTTCATGGGGCGCGAAAGATCGCGCCGCAGCATGGCACAACCGATGTTTGCTCCGAAATCCGGTGCCCGCCGACATCCGCATCGCCAAAAGTCGCACCTGACGCGAGACGGCGTGGGCCGGATCTCCTCAGCTCTGCCGCAGGATTTTTTCCATCGCCTTCCCCTTCGCGAGTTCGTCGATGAGTTTATCGAGATAGCGAATCTCCCGCATCGTGGGCTCCGCGATGTCTTCGACGCGCACGCCGCAGATGACGCCTTTGATCAGTGCCCGCGCTGGATTCATCTTCGGTGCCTTCGCGAAGAACTCCTCGAACACCGTCTTCTTTTTCAGCTGCGTCTCGAACTGCTTCTGCGTGTAGCCCGTGAGCCAGCGGATGATCTCGTCGACCTCTGCCTTCGTCCGCCCCTTCCGCTCCGCCTTCGTGACATACAGCGGATAAACATCGGCAACCGGGATCGTGTAGACGCGATGCGTGCTCATGGGGAGGGGTTTGACGGCTGCGGCCGATCGAACCTTTTGCCCCGCGCCCGCCAATCTTTTTCGACGACCGCCGGATGCGGCGCCTGGGATCCATCTCTTCCATTTTTTCGGCCAGCGCTTCCGATCACACGGCAGCGATCACGAACGCCTTCAGCTCGGCCAGGCGGTTGTTTTCGAAGCGCCAGACGTCGCAGTAGGAATTTTCGGTCTCATTGCCGTTGGCGTCCTTCAGCGTGATCTCGCCGAGTGCGACGAGAAAATCGCCGTCCGCGATCAATTGCCGGACTTTGAACGTGGGCGGCTCACGGTAGGTCTCCGCCATCCAGCGGCGCACTTCCTCTTTCCCCCGGAGTGTCCGCTCGCCCAGAAAATTCCAGACGGTATCTTCGGTGCAATGGATGAGGAAGCCTTCGAAATCGCCGCGCGCGATTGCTTCGTTCGCCTTCGTCAGAATTTCTTTGTGCGTCGTCGCCACCCGGGAAGCAACACGCCCGCGCGGCCTTTGCAACCCAGCGCAAGCGTGAACCCTGAGGGAGTTTTTGTTCTGCGCTTGCCGCGCACCGTCCTGCGCCGACGCGCGGGCGTTTCCCGCCGCCATCTTGCCGCGAGTCGCGCCACGCTTGCTGCGGTGCGAATCTCTCGGCCGACGGGTGACTCAGCGCTTCGTCGCCAGCAATGCCGCGAGCGCCGCCTCGTCGACTTCGCCTTGCACGGCGTGCAGGTGATGCAGCACGCCCATGCGGTCTTCCGGACCCGCCGTGGAGATCTCGATCATCCAGTCTTCCGTTTTCGCGGCAGCGACGATCACTTCATCCGCCCACGCGATCACTTCGGCGGCGGTGACGAAGCCTTCGGTCAGGCCGCGGATATAGAACTCAGCAAAGGTGCGCAGATTCGGTGTGGTGGACATGGGAAAGGAGGTGGTTCGGTCGCCAGGAGAGAGACGGTGTCGGCGCGGGGTCACGCCTTCTTCACGAAGCACGCCTTCAACGCGAGCGCGACGCCATCGATTTTACACGCGATCTCGTGATCGCCTTCGACGAGCCGGATGCCCTTGGCCTTGCTCCCGGCTTTCAGCACCTGAGAGCCACCGAGCTTCAAGTCCTTGATCACCGTGATCGTGTCGCCTTCGGCGAGCACGTTGCCGTGCGCGTCCTTCACCACGCGGGTCGCTTCCGTTTCCGTCGCCACCGGCTTCGGCCACTCGTAGCCACAGGTCGCACACTCCCAGTGCTCGGAATGGCTGAGCACATCATCCAAGGTGCAGGCAGGACAGGCAGGCGTCGTCATCAATGAAACGGTTGAAAAAAGCCTGACACTTTCCCGCCAACACCGCGCCGCGACAAGGGTATTCCCCTCTTCGAACCGCACCTGGTCGCGACTCGATGCGCACTGAGTCCCGACCCGGTGCGCACCTTGGCCCGACTCAGTCCGTAAACGGCCTCGCTTGCGCGACGGATTTTCGCCTACTCGTCGCGGTTTCAGATCCATGTCGCGTCTCCCGTTCACCGTCGATCGCACCGCTCCACACTCCCGCGCACGGGCGGCGCGATTCCGCACTCTGCACGGCGAGGTGCTCACCCCGGTGTTCATGCCGGTTGGCACCCAGGCCACGGTGAAGGGGCAGACGGTCGATTCGCTGAAAGCCGTCGGCTCGTCGGTGCTCCTGGCCAACACGTATCACTTGCTGCTGCGACCGGGCCCGGAGGTTTTCCAAAAATTCGGCGGCATCCATCGGTTCATGAACTGGGACCGGCCGGTGCTCACCGACTCGGGCGGGTTTCAGATTTTTTCTCTCCCGAACGCTCGCGCAATGAACGAGGACGGCGCGCGCTTCAAAAGCTACGTCGATGGCGAGGAGCATCTGCTCTCGCCCGAATCGAGCATCGCGATGCAGCGCGCCATCGGCAGCGACATCATGATGGTGCTCGACCAATGCATCCCGTCGACGGCTCCCTTCGACCAGGCCAAGGCTGCGATGGAGCTCACGCATCGCTGGGCCGTGCGGTCGCTCGCCGCACGCGGCGATTCGCCGCAGGCGCTCTTCGGCATCGTGCAGGGCGCATGTCACGAGGAACTGCGACGTGAGAGCGCGCGTTTCATCTCCGGACTTCCGTTCGACGGACTCGCGATCGGCGGACTCGCCGTCGGTGAAACGCAGGAGGAACGCTACAAGTTTACCGAGCTCGCGACCGAGTGTCTGCCGGAGGATCGCCCGCGCTATCTCATGGGCGTGGGCACGCCGCTCGACATTCTCGAGGCGGTGCACCGCGGCGTGGACATGTTCGACTGCATCATCCCGTCGCAACTCGCCCAGCGCGGCACGGCGTTTACCTCGCACGGCAAACTGCACTGCCGGCGCAGCGTTTATAAATTCTCCGATGGGCCGCTCGACGCCGCGTGCGATTGCCAGACGTGCCGCGAGTATTCGCGCGCGTATCTGCACCATCTCGTGAAGGCCGACGAGTTGCTCGCGTGGCACCTGCTCACCACGCACAACCTCGCCTACTATCACCGGCTCATGCGCGAAATGCGCGAGAGCATCCTGCGCGGCGATTTCGCAGAGTATCACGCAAAGAAACGCCTCGAGCTGGCTCGGCCCGACGACGACAACCCGAGCACGCCCGAGGTGAAACCGAAGCCCAAGCGCGCGCCGCGGCTGGGTGACTACGAGATCGTGACGGGCATCCACGGCGCATCGTGCATCCGCCAGATCAGCTCGGGCGAAATCATGCACTCGGTCACGCCGCCGAGCGAGGAAGCCAACGCGCTCTACATCGCGCAGTCGCAACTCGCCGCACGCCTGCGCGCCAGCGAAGAAACCCGCAACGACACTCCCGACGACGAGCTCGTGATCTGGGATGTCGGCCTCGGCGCCGCGTCGAACGCGATGGCCGCGATCGCGTGCTTCGAGCGTCAACTCGCCGAAAACAGCGACGCACCGCTGCGGCGCCTGCAGATCGTGAGCTTCGAGTGCGATCTCGATCCGCTCACGCTCGCGACCACGAAGAAAGCGGCGTATTTCCCGCATCTGCGACACGCCGCGCCTACGGCGCTGCTCCGCGACGGGCGCTGGCAGCACGCGTCCGGCCGACTCGTGTGGGAGCTGCACCACGGAGACTTCCGCGAGCTGTTTCCGGGCACGCCGGCGCCTGATCTGATTTTCTACGATCCGTTTTCAGCGAAGACCGACACACCGCTGTGGACCGCGGAGCTGTTTGCGCGCATCCGCGCCCACTGCGGCGACAAACCCGCCGAGCTCTACACCTACTCGTCCGCCACGGCCGTTCGCGTGGCACTGCTCACCGCGGGCTTCTACGTGGCCGAAGGCGTCGCCACCGGCCCGAAGTCCTCCACGACCATCGCCTACACGCGTATCGATAAACTTGATACACACCGCCAAGCCGCGCTGCTCGGCGCGGCATGGCTTGCGCGCTGGCGCCGCAGTCACTCGCAATTTCCCGCCGGTTTGCCGGAGTCGGAGCGCGAAGCGTTTGCGCGACAAATCGAGTCGCATCCGCAATTCGCCGGCGTGTCGGCGGTGCGTTAGCAGTCCGGCGCGTGCTTTCGCGTCGTTAAGCAAACGGCTCGCGTAAATATTTTCCCAAAGTCGCGAGATCCTGGCGCGTGCCCTTGTCGCAGGCGGGATGTGGCCTGACGTTACACGACTCTTCGCGCTTCCACACACACGAAAGCGGGCTCGGCTGGTTCGGTTTCGCGCGCGTTTGCAGCGCTTCATTTCCACGAACCACCACTGTGATCCTACGCACCCGCCCGTTCCTCATTTTGGGCCTTCTTTGCGCGTCCGTGTCCGCGGCCTTCGCCGTGACCGAGTTCAAGGACAACTTCACGTCCAAGCTGAACTCGAAATGGAAACACGTCGCCGAAAACAAGGACAAGAAAGGCAATCTCTTCGTTAAGAACAAGAAGCTCACGCTCGTCACCACCACCACCCGGGAGCGCAGCGCCCACCTTATCCTCAAGAAACCGTTGCCGAAGGTCACGGAGAGCTGGGAAACGCAGATCGTTCTTCAGAACAAAGCGAAGCGGGGCGAAACGTGGATCGGCGTCGCGATCGCCAACGCCGACGATCCCTACCGCAACATGTGCGGCGTCGAGTTTTATTACGACGATGGCGAGCGCGGCTTCGAGACCTTCCACTATCACCGCGGCGAAGATGACGACGGTCCCGAGAAGCGAATCAGCGGCACCAAGTTGTATGTCCGCATGGTTTATCGGAAGTCGACCAAGCTGATCACGCTCTACCAGCGCACCTCGACCTCCAAGTCGTGGAAGAAGGTGCTCTCCTACTCGCCTTTCAACGATCGGAAGCAGCGATACCGCGGCAATTGGGATCTCGATCCGAAAACCGGCAAGTTCTCGATCGTGATCTTCGCCGGCGCGGAAGACGTGAAGCTCGCCGCCGGCACCGTCACCGCCGACAGCTTCGTGCTGAAGAACTAACACCGCCCGCGCGGCGTGTGATTTTTCCGAAGGCCCGACTCTCTGAGTCGGGGGGTTTTTTTT
>JAEYQF010000399.1 GCA_023410155.1 Verrucomicrobiota bacterium
GGTGTAGAGGTGGGCAGAAAACGAAACGCCCCGGGCTGTGGCAAGCCCCGGGGCGTTACTAAAACAGGTCGCGTGTGCGTCGCTTATTTACGCGCTTTGGCCTTGGGCTTCACCGGCAGCGACTCGAGCGCGAGGCGCAGGAGCTCGCCGACGCTGGTGTCCTTTTTCTTCGCCAGCTTTTTCAGCATCGAACGCTGACCGACAGGAATGCGAACGGAAATCTGGCGGTGCGGCTCGGTATCGGGCGCGCAACGGTCAAAGTTGAAGTTATCCATCGCGAGGCGGACGACTTCGCTGGCAGAGCCGAGACTGTGGCCCTTGCGTGTGGCTTCGATGCGGGAGATGAGCGAAACCGGCAGATCAAACGTAAGCGGAGCGGACGATTTTTTCGAGTTGCTGGTAGCCATTGGGGGAAGTGGACAGTTGCTGAACGCGGGCTCATTCCACAACACACTGTCCCCGTGGGGCGGCAACGCTAAATTTTCGCGTCAGCCGGCTGCGGCCCGCGCAAGGCCAGTCGGTCCATGATCCAATGATACGCGCCGGACGGCGTATCCACTGTGTGGATAGCGAGCTGCTCAATCTCCCTGGGCACCGCGCGATCATGCCGGATGAGAACGGTTTGCACGCCCGCCCGAGCTCCCGCGATCAAGTCGACGTCCGCGTCTCCGACGAACAACGCCTCGGATGCGGTGACGCCAAGGCGCGAGAGCACGGTGCGCAGCCCCTCGGGATCGGGCTTGTGACTTGGCAGGTCGTCACCGCAAACGATCTCCGCCACCTGGCCAGCGAGTCCGTGATGATTGAGTATTTGTTCTGTGGATACACGATCACGCCCGGTCCACACGCCCACCGACACCCCCGCCAGCCGGAGCTGCCCCAGCAGCTCGGTGGCACCGGGAAAAGGCTGGATCAGATCCCAGTGTTCACGGAAGAACTCAACGAGTCGGGCCAGCGCCGCTGCCGACTGGATTGGATCAACGATGGTCTCCTCGAAAAAGCGCTGCGGCGGGCCTCCCAGGCGCGGCAGGATTTCCTCCGGGGTAAGCGGTCCCAGAGATGGCGCCAGAGCATGCGCGTAACCCCGCAGGACCATGGGCATGCTGTCGACGAGCGTGCCATCGAGATCGAATACCACCGCGCGAAATCGGTGGGCGTTCATATTCCGGTCACCGCGGCCGGCGCGCGTAGTGGCTGGCTCAGCTCTCCCGGCTCGAACGCTCGCGGCGACAGGTCGAGCTGGAAGGCCGCAGACGTGACTTCGAGGCGCGTCTTGTCACGCGTCGCTTCATTTCGCACGTCGACGGTTTTCACGATCCACTGGTCGCCGACCTTCTTCAGGTCGGTCACTGTGGTCGTTTTCGTGACGCTCCCGCCGGGCGAAAGAAGTTCCGTCTGCACCGCCGCATTGAACTGTGTGTCGAGGTGCAGCCGCACGCCTGCCAACGCGGGATAACGCTTGGCGAACTCCGCTGGAGGCCGCACCACGATCACGTGCGCGGGCCGCCCCCGGAATCGTGTGATTCCCTCGTAGCTGAAGTCGTCCCAATACAAGAACGGCATCTGCAGGTCGAACGCGGTGAGATCGGTCCCCGCCGCAAGTGGCTCAAAGAGACGCTCCACCGGCACGGGTTCCACGCTGCCACCCTGCCGCCAAGTCCACGCTCCAGACCGCACGCCGTTCTGGACCAACAAACGAGACTCGACCTCGCCCTCCAATGCGACGCGCGTGATCGGCCCCGCGGTGTTGCGCGTGCCCCACATCCGCCCGCTCAGCACCCGTTCGTCGCCACGTCGCGGCCGGATGCGCAGGTCGAAGGCAAGGAAGTAGCTACCGGCAATTCCCAGGCTGCGCATTTGCGCGAGCGCGGCTCGAGCATCCTCAGGATTCGCCTCTCCGAGTTGATTGAGTTTCGGCGAAGTGGCCGAAGGAGGCGTCCTCGCTGCAAGCGGCAGACCCGCAGCGAGCGCGAGAGCGACAAAAAAAGCCCGCCGGTTCAAGGCGGGCATGTTGCGAAACCACCGGCCCATCGCGAACCAGGTCAGGGATTCGGCGTGGCAGGATCAGCCGCAGGCGCAGAGCTGGAAGCGGCTGCGGGCGCCGAGATCGTCGGCAACGAGTCGCCGGCTCCGGCACTGGCCGAGCGCTGGTAGATATGCCCGAGATAAAGCGCGAAGGTGATCACGAAGAACGCGATCGCCGCGGTCTGGGTGGCCTTTACCACATTGTTGGTATCAGCGCCGAAGGCCGACTCCGCCATGCCGCCACCAAGCGCTGCGCCCATGCCGCCATCGGATTTGGCTTTCTGCATCAGCACCACCAGGATCAGGAACACCGACAAAGGCACGAGCACGGCCCACGTCAGGATGGAAAGGAGGATATTCATCGGGAAAGGGTCAGAAAATCAGGCGCCGCCCGGCTTTGTCAATCACCCAGCAGGAGCCCCTCCACCTCTCACGCCAGCCCGAGCTTCTTGATCAGATCGGCCGGCGGACCGTCGAACGAAGCGAGCGGCACGTTGCCGACATAGCCCACCGCTTTCATTCCTTCCGGCGTGGTGAAATAGCCGCCGGCCGTGAGGTCTCGGAACTTCGCGAAGAACCGTGCAGCCGTCCTGAACTCCTCTGTCGCCTCGGGCTCGAAGCAGATGTCGTCACAGATCATCCGCTTTTGCCGCCCAATTGTATTCACAAAGGGGATACCGAAGCGACGCTGCGATTCGGCCTCGATCCAATCCAGGCCGCCCAGAATCACCGGACGGTCCGCGACATTGGCGGGATATGGCGCACTCACCCATTCGTCGATGAAGTCGTGCACGCCCACGGTCGACGCGCTCGGCGATGTAGCATCGGCGGGGATGATGACGTCGCACAACGCCGCCGCGATCCGACGCTGCCCCGCGCTCATCGTCAGCGGCCAGAAATCTCCCGGATTGTAGCTTTTGTTGAGCTCCGGATCGGTGCCGTAGCCGATCGCGAAACCGGGCGCGATCACCGGCACACTTCCCCAGCCCAGGTGCGGCGACGCTGCCATAGCCGCGGCGGCGGTGAACATCCACTTGATCGCGGTTCGCCGATCGATGCGGCGCAGGAGTTCCTCATTCATGTCAGAGATTTCCTTTCCGCATCTCCTCGAGCATGTAGTCGGCCGAGCGCCAAGCGAGAGCCATGATCGTCTCGGTCGGATTCTTGTCGGCGTTGGAAGGGAACGGTGCGCCGTCCGTCAGGAACACATTCTTCACGTCCCAAGTTTGGCCCCATTGGTTTGTGACGGATTTTCTCCGGTCCGTCCCCATGATGGCGCCGCCGACTTCGTGGATGATCTCGCCGCCCCGCGCGATGTTGTCCGCGAGATTGTCGAAGCG
>JAEYQF010000406.1 GCA_023410155.1 Verrucomicrobiota bacterium
GTTTACGAGACCGACCTCGCGCAGGTGCTTGTCCGCGGCGAGAAGCTGATGATCGAGTCCACCGAGAAACAGACCCACGTGGCCATGATCGAAGGTGGCGCTACCGTGAACCCGAAGGGCCCTGACGGTAAATTCGTATCGATCGGCAAGCGCCTCACCAGCGGTCAAGAAGCGTTCGTCAAATACGTCATCAACGCGGAAAACGCGATCACCACCACGGGCGATGAACCCGCGCCCAACGCCGCCTCCGGATTGCTCGCCTCGACCGATGAGATCCTGCCGCCGCCGCCGCTTACTCCGGCTGCGACGTCCGTTGACGGCGCCGCGACGATCGTCCGCGTCACGGGTCACGCTCGCGCGAAGTCGCCCACCGACACGGCCGAGTTCACCCTCAAAGAAGGCGCCACCCTCGCGGTCGGCACCGAGATCACCACGGATGAGTCTGCGGAAATCCATCTCCAGCCATTCCCCGGTGCGATCGCGACACTCCGACCTTCGACCAAGGTGCAAATTGAGAAGGTGCGCATCACCACCGATGAGGGCATGATCAAGAAACAACAGGCGCTCCTCAGCCTCAAGAGCGGCACGGTCGTCTCCACGATCGACCCCGCCATGCGTTACATCAACGAATACGGCGTCCGCACGCCAAAGGGTATCGCAGCAGCGAGCGGCACGTCGTTCACGGTCTCGACCGAAGACGATGGCCTGCTGGTCGCGACCACCGCCGACGCCGTTGTGTTTACCCTCGCGGACGGCGCGAGCTACACAATCTCGCAGGGCACGGTGAGCTCCACCGACTCAGGCGGCACCCCGCAGCCGCCCGTTCCGATCGCGACCGCAATCGCGGGCAATCCTGAACTCGCGTCGGTGATAACTACAGCGGTCACGACGATTTCCAACGTCATCCAAAATAACGTGGGCGGCCTCTCCGCAGCCTCTGTCACCGACCTCGCGAGCAAAGTGCTGGCCGTCGCGGCCACAGCGCTGCCCGGTCAGGCCGACACCCTCGCAGGTCAACTAGTGACCGCCATAAACTCACCCGCTGCCTCGACCGCTGGTGCCGCCAGTGAAGCAGTCGCTGCTGTGGTCAGCGCCGCTGCGATCGCGGCTCCCGACCAAGCCACGGAAATCGCCGCCGCCGCCGCAACGGCCGCGCCTTCTCAAAACGCAGCCATCGCCCAAGCCGCCGCGCAAGCGTCACCGGATCAGGCTTCCGGGATCGCCGCGGCGATCACGCAAACCTTCGCGCAAGGCACAATCACACCCGCGATCCTCGAAGCCGCACGGGCAGTCAGTGCCGCCGGCGCCTCCGGGGCACCCGGACAGGCCGCCTCGATCGCCGCCGCCGTCATGCAGGTGCTGATGCAGAGCGATCCCGCGGCCACACCCCAGAGTAGCGGACAGATGGGCTCGAGCATCGCGGCTGCAACCACTGCCGCCGCGCCAAACCAAGCCGTGCCGATCGCTGCCACCATGATGAAACTCTTGGCCAACGCTTCTCCCGAGGCGACGCCGCAAGTCCTCGGTCAGGTGGGAACAGCCCTCGCCGGCGCCATCACCGCAGTCGTTCCTCCGCAATCCCAACAGGTCGCAACCGCCGTCCTCCAGTTGATCAGCGAGATCAGCCCGGAAGCTGCCGCGAGCGCTCGCTCTTCAATCGCAAATGCAGGCCCGGGGTCCCCCGGTTCGCTCGGCGGCCCTCCGTCTTCGGCAGGTAGTCCTTCCTCGTCCGCAGGCGGCCCGCCCGTCGCCGGCAGTGGGAACTCCGCCGGAGGTAATTCCAGCGGCGGCGATGCTGACAACCCGGCCTCGAACACCTCGACGTCCATCATCGTGTCGATGTTTGATCCCGGTGCCCTCGACCAGGTCACGTCCGATCTCGAAGCCGCTCAGAACGCGCAGTCGGGTGTTTCGTTCAGCCCCGATACGACCGGGGGCGGAGGCGGCACTGTCACCCCCCAGCCGAACGTTCCGCCGAACAACCCGATCGATCACGTCGGGAGTCCGGCTCGCAAGGGGTAACGGGCGTATCCACGCTCTCATTACGTCCGCTCGATGACTTTCCGCGTCCGCTGCCTGCTGACCCTCTCTGTTCTCGTTGGCCCAGCCCTTCCCTCCGCGTTCGCGCTGTTCACGCTCAATCAGGGCAAGGACCTCATCTTTGTCAGCGCATCCTACAGCATCGGGTGGGACTCCAACGTATTTACCCGCCAGGCGGCGCGTGAGTCGTTTACCCAGAGCGCGTCCGCTTCCATCGACTACACGCGACAGGCCGGACTCATCAGCGTGACAGCCAACGCCTCGACCTCGATTGGCACCTTCCAAGACGTGGGCGGCCAGGACTTTGTCGACCCGAGTTTCGCGATCGCCTTCCGCAAGCGCTATGGCCGCACCACGGGCGCTCTCACCCTGCACGCCCGCCACGAGAGTCAACCCGATCCCGATGCCGGCCAGCGCACCGAATCCTGGCTCTTCAATTCCAACCTGGATCTGCGTTACCCCATCAACGACCGCTTTTACCTCAGCAACAATCTCGGCTACGGCGAGCGTCTCTACAGCAACAAACAGGACTTCAGCGACCTCGCGACCTTCAACGAGGGCCTCTACGCCAACTTCGTCTACAGCTCCAAGCTCGACCTGAACAGCGGCTACAGCCTCCGCATCAGCGAGACCTCGCGCAACACCACCGCCTACGACCACAGCCTCACGATCGGTGCCCACGGCGGCATCCTGCCGAAGCTCAGCGGCACCATCCGTTTCGGCGTCCAGCGTCGCTACGCCAACTCACGGGGTGCCGGCGACGAGAACTTCGATTCGTTCACCTCCGGCACGACGCTGAAATGGCTCTACTCGCGTCGACTCACGTTTAATGCGGACGTGAACCAGGATTTTAGCACAACTTCGACAGATATTTCGACCAATCGCTTCAGCGCCGGCTTGCGCGCTACCAGCTCCATCAGTAGCAAATTCATCGTCAGCGCGGGGGTGACCTACAGCATCACCGACTTCCTCGGCGAGGCCGGCGACGGGCGGCGGGACGAGATGCTGCAGTTCGACGCCAGCGTCGGCTGGGCATTCACCACCCACGTGCGGATGAACCTCTCCTATGTCCACACGAGAAATTGGTCCAATCTCTCCAGCGCCGATTTCGACCGAGACGGCGTCACGCTTTCGATCATCGCCACCTACTGATTCTGTGCCATGAGCCCCCTCCTCCGACGCGTCCTTCTCTCCGCCCTCGCTCTTCTCCAGACGCTTTCCTGGGCGCCGATTGCTTCCGCGCAGACTCCCGCCCCAGAAGAGAAGCCCACATTCATCTACAAGCTCACGGTGACGGACCGCGTGCGCGTCACTATTTTCCAGGAAGACGAATTGAGCGAGATCGCCCGCGTCGACGCTCGCGGCAACATCAACCTTAAGCTCGTCGGCGAAGTCCGTGTCGCCGGCCTCTCCGTCAGCGACGCCCAGAAAGTCATCGAAGCTGCCTATCGCGACGGACGCTACCTGCGCAACCCGCAGGTCACGGTCTCGGTGGAAGACTATGCTCCCCGTGAGGTTTCCATTCAGGGACAGGTGAAGGCCCCGGGACGCTACCTCCTCCCCATCGAGTCCACCTTCTCCGTTCTCGAACTCGTGACCAAAGCCGGCGGTCTCACCGACATCGCCAAAGGGTCCGCCGTCGTCATCACCCGCATCTCTCCCGACGGCAAGAAGACCACGATGACCGTCGACGTGGACGGCCTGATTCGCGGCAAGAAGTCCGCCAAGTCCTCCGACAATCTCATGCTCGAGCCCGGCGATATCGTCTACGTGCCGGAGAGTATCATCT
This sequence comes from Verrucomicrobiota bacterium, assembly GCA_023410155.1. Classification (GTDB taxonomy): domain Bacteria; phylum Verrucomicrobiota; class Verrucomicrobiia; order Opitutales; family Opitutaceae; genus Opitutus. The sequence continues at coordinate 3,830 of JAEYQF010000406.1, forward strand.
AACCCCACCCCGATGGCCGACACGCTCCTCAAGAACGCAGCGCACCCCAGTGGCGCGCGGGACGATGATACCCTCGTCGAACGGAGAACGCTCCGCGACTACTACATCATCCTGCGCGAACGCCTCTGGATCGCCCTGCCGCTCGCCCTCCTCGTCGCCGTGCCCATGGGCTATTTCAAAGCGCGCGAGACGCCGATGTTCATCAGCACTGCGACGATGCAGTTCGAGAAGCCCGAGGTGGTCGTTACCTCCCAGGCGGTCGTCGACTCCGCGGTTCGCAGCGACATCGAGCTCAACACCAATCTCCAGATCCTCAATAGCGCCCGCATGCGTGGCCGCGTGCTCGATTCGTTCACGCCCGAGGAGGTCGCGATTCTCCAGCGTCCGTATCTGAAGAGTCTCCCCCCCGGCAGCCCGCCGCCCCCCGCAGGCGCCTCGATGGGTTCCCTCGCCGTCGAGCCAGTTAGAAACACGCTCGTGATCAATGTCAGCGTCCGTCACCCGGACCCGCAGGCCGCCGCCCTGGTCGCGAACCGCTACATCCGCGAGTTCATGACCTACCTGATCGAGCGCGTCGGTGGCATCAACGAGACTGCAGTCGATTTTCTGCGCAACCGTGCCGAGCAACTCCGCCGCGAATCCGAGGAGGCCGACCAGAAGCTCCAAGCCTACATGAAGAGCCACAACCTCGTGTCGCTCGATCGCAGCCGCGATCTCGTCAGCGACCGGTTGAAGACCATCAGCGGCACGCTCACCAACGCCCAACTCGCGCGCCTGAACCTCGAGAACCAGTTCCGACAGGTGCAGGCCTTCACCTCGGAGTCGCGTAATCTGATCGAGATCCAATTCATCGCCGAGCACGGCAGTGTGCCCACGTTGAAGGCCCAGCTCGCCTCCCTGCGGCAGAACCAATCCGTCCTCGGGGATCGCTACTTCGAGCGCCACCCGCGCATGGTCGAGCTCGCCAACAGCATCGCGATCGTCGAGGAGCAGCTGCAGAAGGCGATCGAGCTCGCCATCGCCGACCTAGGCACCCGCCTCAACGAGGCTCGCGCTTCCGAACAATCGCTCCAGGCCGAATTCGACCGCGCCCAAGCCGACTCCCTCCAGCTGGGTGACCTCGCCGTCGAGTTCAAGTCCCTCGAGAATCAGGCCCAGGTCTCGAAGTCCAACTACATGCAGATTCTTGATCGTCTCAACCAGACGACCACGACCAAGAATCTCGAAAAGATTCCGCTTCATCCGCTCGACCCCGCGGTGCCCGCCGGCGCACCTTACGCGCCCAACATGCAGGCGATCGTTCGCACCTGCATCGGCGTGGGCGTGCTCGTGTTTCTCGGCGTCGCCGTCGGTCTGAGTTTCATCGACGACCGCATCAAGAGCGCTTGGGACGTCGAGTCGTTCATCGGCGTCAACCTGCTCGGCATCATCCCGGATCTGAGCAGCATGAAGGACGAGGAAAAGTATGCCCTCCTCGTCGACAACAAACAGGCGCCAGGGGTCGAGGCGTTTCTCAGCGTCTACAGTTCGGTAAAAATTCACTCCAAGCTCGATTTCCCCAAGTCGATCCTCGTCACCAGCACCATCCCCGGCGAAGGCAAAACCCTCGTCTCGTGCAATCTCGCCGGCAGTTTCGCCCGGCACGGCAAGCGCACGCTCCTCATCGACTGCGACCTTCGCCGCCCCATGCTGCATCGCCACTTCAAGCAGCAGAACACCACGGGCGTGATCACCTGGTTCGAAAGTGGCGCCCCGCTCGACGGCGAACTCGCCACCACCCCCTCGCTCGGCGTCATCCGCATCAGCGAGAATCTCTCGCTCCTTTGCTCCGGAGGGCGCTCCAAGAGCCCCACTGAGATCCTGGAAAGCCCGGCCTTCGCCGAATTGCTCGAACGCCTCAAACACGAGTATGAACTCGTCGTCGTCGATTCTCCGCCCCTCGGCGCTGTGACCGACTCTCTGCTCATCGCTGAGCGCACCGACGAAGTCATCTACGTGTGCCGTTTCAATCGCGCCTACAGGAAACACATTCGCCTCTACATCAAAGCGCTCAAGAACGGTAAGAACGAAGTCCTCGGCGTCGTGCTCAACGGCCTTTCGCCGCGCCGGATCGAGTATTACTCGAACTACCGCTACTACCGCAGCTACAAGAAATATTACGGAGCGCAGACCTGAGTCGCGCCACAGTCCGTCCCGAGTCGGGACACAGTGCGGACCGGGTCGAGCCAAGGTCCGCACCACGTCGAGCCTAGGTCTGCACCAAACCGGAACACGGTGCGCACCAGGTCGGACCAGCGTGCGGTTTACGGCACACTCGAGTCTCATCGCAGCGCCTCCCTCTGTCATTCTGAGTGAACGGGAGAATCGCCCTACGGCCACCGCGGCGCAGATCTCCGGAACCCTCAGCGGCCGCTTCGCTTCGCCTTGAGAACGGAAGACCGGACTCAGCGCAGGGCACAAAAAAACACCTGCGCCCGGAAGCGCAGGTGTTGCTCATTCGAACGCAAAACGCCGTGCCTTACTCACGCGGAGCGTAGGCGCCGGGGAACGGCTTCGATCCTGCTTCGCTACCGAGTAACTTACGCACTTCGGCGGGCACGGCGACGCCGACCGTGGCGCCCGGGAAGCTCTTCACGAGTTCGGCGCGGCGCAGTTCCCAGCTCCGGATCGCGGGACCGCGGTAGTCCACGAAGCTGCGACCATTCGCTTCGAGTTTCGAATCCACGGTGCGCAGCGCGGCGAGATCGTCCACCGGAAGCGAATCTTCCGGCGAGTCGTAGGGTCCCCACGAAAGAAGCGTGGGAGATTTCGCCGCATTACGGCGCACGTAAACATTGCCGTCGAGCTGAGTGACGTGGCGATCGCGCAGGTGCTTCACCTTGGCGGTCTGCTCAAAGCTCAGCAACGGACCGCCCCAGAACGCTTCATCGGCAATCATGAGATTGTTCACGAAGGCATGACCGTGACGCTCGTGCACATCGGGGCCGGTGCTGGGATGCCAGCCGAAGTGGTCAGCCACCGCACTGCGCTCCGTGCGCTCGAAGGCAGCCTGACTGTTGATGAAAGTATTCTGGTAAGCCCGGACTCCGGCGGCGTTGAGCGAGCGAATGCCTTTGTGGCAGTCGACAAAGACGTTTCCGACGACGAGCACGCTCCTCGAGATCTCATAGAAGAAGCCGTCTTCGGCACCCTGTATCCAGTTGTCCACGACCACGCCGTCGACGTTCCCAACGTCATACCAGATGCCGTTGGAGTGGCGGTCGAGGACCACGAGATTATCGCGGCACGTCACGCGGTAGCACTGGTTGTAGATTTTTACCGCTGACGGATAGTAGCCGGTGATCCGCTCGACGTTGTTTCGCGTGATGATGTTCTTCTCGAGGAGGACGTCGCCGGAATTCAGGATGAAGATGCCTTCGGTGCTCGTGTCGCTCACGAGGCAGTTGCGAATGACCAGCCCATCGCCACGGAAATAACCGGCGACGCGCGAGCAGTGGGAAATCGTGCAGTCCTCGATGAGCGTGCCCACGACGTCCTTGCCGAAGGTGGCCGGGTCAGCGAGTGATTCGGGCTCGATGCCGTCGATCTCGAGGGCGCGGAACGCGTATTGGGTAAGCGTGAGTCCGCGCATCTTGTAGCCAATGCGATCGGCCTTCTTGCCATGTGTATCGACAATCGTGCGAATGAGCGCGGAGTTGTGCGCGGTGATTTCGACGAGACGATCGGTGGGATCGACCGCGATGAAGACGAGCTTCGCCTCGTAATCGATGTAGTAGGAATTTTCGTCGAGTTCCGACTCACTACCGACGGCGCGGAGGGCACGTCCATCCACGAAGACCATGTCGTTGTTGAACAGCCAGCGCGGCGTCTTGCGGCCTTCGCGTTCGCGGCGCCACCAATCGGCGGGCACGGCAGGGAAAAGTTTGGACCACGAGATGCGCCACAGACCGTTGCGCTGCGCGACCCACTCCTTTGCAACTTCAGTGCCCTTCAGGATCGGCTTCTCGTCCGCGTAGGGTTGGAGCGTGATGCCTTGGTTCAGCACGAGACCGCCCGTGCGATACGTGCCACCACGCAGGATGATTGCATCACCACCCACGACGCGCGCGATCGCGGCCTCGAGCGTCGTGGGTTCTTCCAACGTGCGGCCCGACGCGTCGGCGCGGCCGTCCGGCGCGACGTAGTAAACAGTCTTTGCA
>JAEYQF010000028.1 GCA_023410155.1 Verrucomicrobiota bacterium
CCCCCCCGCCCCGCCCTCCCGGGTGGTAGCTCAGTTTCCGGCGACGGGCTTGTTGCGGTCGGAAACGGCTTCTTCGATCAGCGTGGCGACACCGCGGGGATCTTCTTCCTGCGCGACGTGGCCGCCCGGGAAGGTGCGAACGGTCCAGCCGCGCTCCTTGGCGCGATGCCAGCCCTTGTCGTTCTTCTCGCGTTCTTCGATCGACTGCTCCTTCGGGACGAAGGCGACGTAGGTCACGTTGAGCGCCTTGGCGGCGGGGTTCTTGTAGGAGACGGGCATGTTGAAGCTCTTGATCGAGTGCTTGACGCTGTGCGGCGGCTTGGAGTCGGGCTTGACCCACGGCACCTGCATGAAGCCATCGGCAAAGCGCGGGCCCTCGCCACCGCCACCGCCGAACAAATCCCAAATCGACTGGCCGTCTTCCGGCACGGCGGCGTCGAGGAAGACGACGTGCTTGATGCGCTCCGGCACGCGATCCATCACGCCCGTGATCACCATGCCGCCGTAGCTGTGGCCGGTGAGCACGATGTCGTGGAGATCCTCGAAGAGGATGGTGTTCACGACGTCGTTGATGTGGGTCTGGAGGTCATAGCCGGTTTCGCTGAGGTGCATGCGCTCGCCGAGGCCGGTGAGCGTGATGCGGTAAACGGTGTGACCGTCGGCAACGAGGTGGTTTCCGGTGCGCTTCCATTCCCAGGCGCCGGCGGTGGCGCCGTGGACCAGGACGAACGTTTGTTTCTCGCCGGAGCCGGCGGCGCGCGCGCCCAACACGGCGCAGAAGCTCACGAGGAGGAAGGTCAGGACTAGTTTTTTCATGGGATAGAACGGAAATAGAAACGAGACGGCGCGGTGCCGCTCACCGCACGGGGATCTCGATCAGCGCCACGGACTGGCCGAGCAACACGAACTCGAACGCCGCGGAGCCGTCGGATGCGGCGACAGGCGCCAGCGGAACAGCCTTCAAGTCGGCCGCCGCGTGCAGCTGCGCGATCTGCTCCGGCGTGGGCGACTGCGGTTCGCCAAGCGAGCGCCAGAGCGTGAACGCGTTGGCGTGGGTTTCATCGACCCGCGTGATCGTGGCGGCGTCGGGGTGGTGCGAAGCGCTGAGCGCGTCGACGCGGAGACGGACCGGCGTGGCTTCGTCGAAGCCCGCAGCGACGTCGTGATAATTCCACACGAGCAGCCGCAGCGCTCCGGCTTCAGTGCGCGTGGCGACGATGCCGACATCAGGCGCGCCGCGCACACTGCCCGAGAGAATCTCGGCCGTCGGCCGCATGCCGGACGAGGAGGCAGGCATGCGCTCGCGTCCGAGCTGCGCAAAGAGTTTGAAGGCGTTGAAAACCGGCAGCGCGACCTCGTTGGTCGTGAGCGCGCGAAGGCCGTTGAACCACGGTTGATCGTGGAAGGTGAACGCCCACGAGACCGCGCCCTGGAGATTGCCGCCGTGCTGCGCGACGAGATCCTGTTTCCGCATGAACGAGGCGGCGGTGTAGGACGCGAACTGCGAGGTGCGCCGGTAATCGCGCTCCGGGTCCAGCGTGGACGGGCAACCGGCGCAACCTTCCGGATCGGACTCGCCGATGTAAACCGGCAGCGACGCATACTCGGGGAAACTCGCGATGATGCGACTGTAGCGGTCGATCGTGCCGAGGTGGTTGCGCAGGTTCATCTCGACGCGACCCTGCTCGTCGAGCCGCGTGAGGCCTTTCGCGTGATACGCGACGAAGTCGAGCGGCGCGCCGATTGCGCCCGTGGCGGCATTCCGGCCCGAGCGGCAGTGCTCGAGAAAGGCGGTCATGAACACATCGCCCTGTTTCCAGTTTGGATCGGTCGTGTGCGGAGCCCCGACGCGGGCCTCGGGCACGACTTTCTTCACGGCCGCCGAGAAGTGATCGTAGAGCCGGCAGTAGTCCTCGACGGTGCCCTTGAAATAAGGCGACTCGGGTTCGTTCCACAGTTCCCAAAGCCAGGACGAAACCGCCTCTCGACCGTAGCGTTCAACGCAGTGCTGCACCCACGCCTCGATGAACGCCTGCCATTTCGCGTAGTCCTTCGGCGGGTAATACGCACCGCCTTCGAGGATGTCGCCGGCGGGCAGGCCGCGTTTAACGAGAGTCGGCGTGTAGGGCTCGGGTTTCGACGAGAGCGCCTGCGGCATGAAGCTCGCCTGCACGAACGGCTGCAGGCCCGGTCGCGTGAGTTCGTCGAAGATCGCATCGATGAGCTTCCAGTCGTAAACGGGATTCCCGTCGGCGTCCTCGGTATAGACGTTCGTGCTCGACCACTTCAGCGCCAGCGTGCCGTCGCCGCTGGTATTCAAATGGTGGACACGGATGCGGACCGGCTCCCGCTCGGCGAACGACGTGAGCTCGCGCAGCAGATGTTTCCCCTCCGGAGTCAGCGTCGTGAGCGCCTCGTCATAGCCGAAGTAGTTCCAGATTGGACGCAGTTCCCCGGCGGTGCGATCGGCGCGGACTACCATCGTGACGGGAGCCGCAGCCGCCAAGGCAGAGGCAGCCAACGCAGCAGAGATCGCCGGCGGAAGGAGCGTCTTGAGGGAAAACATTGGGGCAACGAGAGCGGGGGAACCCAACGTTTCCGTCGCTTCCGGCCACGAGCAACCGACCCTTGGCTTCACCGTAAAGTGCGAACAGTCGCAGTCGCGTAGAGACAAGCGTGACCTCTCAATTGTAGGATCGGCCCAGTGGTGCGACGCACACCCCGGTTGGGTTTGCGGTCGTCACTTCACTCCTGTTCTTGCCCATGAATGCGATCCCCTTCCCCCTCCGGTCCGTTTACGCGCTCTGCGCGCTCCTGACCGCCCTCCTCCTCTTCGCGTCCTCGGTGTTCGCCGCCGACGAGACCTGCACCACCTGCGGCGGCCGCGTCGTCGTCAGTGGCGAGTTCACCCACGCGAAGGAGCCGCCCTACCCGCGCATCGAAGGCTCGGAAGCGAATCCTGACGCCTACCTCGAGGACGTGAACGGCCCGCGCTTCACCGTCACCGTTTCCAACCTTCCCGCGGGCCGCTACACGCTCGAGATCGGCGCCGCCGAGACGGTCGCGAAGGCCGCGGGTGAGCGCGTGTTCGACATCGCGGTCGGCGAGCAGTCATTTGCGCGCAACCTCGATCTGTTCGTCGCCGCCGGTGGCGCGCGCAAGGTCACGTTCGTGCGCGGCGAAATCGAGAAGGTCGACGACGCGCTGCGCGGTCCGCTGCAGCTCGTGTTCTCCGCGAGCAAAGGCGCCGCGAAGTTCAACACCATCGCGATCAGGAATCAGGCCGGCGAGGAAGTCGTCGCCTTTGCCGCCAACGAACTCGCCGATGCGTTCGGCGCCGCGGCGCTCGTTCCTCCCGAGGTGAAGGAGCCCGCGATCTGGCGCGATCCGTCGAAGCCGCTGCGCGCACGCGCCGACGATCTCATCCGCCGCATGTCGCTCGCGGAAAAAGTTTCCCAACTCAAAAACGCTGCGCCGTCGATTCCGCGCCTTGGCCTGCCCGCCTACGATTACTGGAACGA
>JAEYQF010000285.1 GCA_023410155.1 Verrucomicrobiota bacterium
TCGCCGAGCAAGACGCAGCGAACGGAAGTCGGTTTTATCTCAGCCGCAATTGCCCCGCCGCCGCAAAGCCGGAGTGGACTCGCCTTTCCCTCCCGTTAATCGTGTGAAATGCCCAACGCCTCCGCTCCCGCCCGCTCGGTCAACGTGCGGCAAGTTCCCATCGAGCTTTGCCAATTCATCAAGTTCAGCGGTCTCGCCGCCACCGGCGGAGAAGCCAAGCAACTCGTGGCAGGCGGCAGCGTGCAACTCAACGGCGCCATCGAAAAACAGAAGCGCAAGAAGCTCGTCGCTGGCGATCGGGTCACCCTCGGCGGACAAACCCTCACCGTCGATCTCGCTTAAGCGCCCGCATGACTTTCACCGACCTTGGCCTGTCCGTGCCGCTGCTACGTGCCGTCGCCGAACGCGACTACACCGAGCCCACCCCGATCCAGACGACCGCAATTCCCGCGGTCTTGCGCGGCAACGATGTGTGGGCGTCGGCCCAAACCGGCTCAGGCAAGACCGCCGCGTTCGCGCTGCCCGTCATCCAACTGCTCGCACGCTCCACCCGACCAGGCGGCCGTTTCGCCCGGGCTCTCGTGCTCGTGCCCACCCGCGAGCTCGCCGCCCAGATCGGCGAAGCATTCCGGCGTTTCTCACGCTTCCTTCCTCAACCGCTCAAGACGCTGGTCGTCTACGGCGGCGTCTCGATCAATCCCCAGATGATGGCGCTCGGTGGCGGCGCCGACATCCTCATCGCCACGCCGGGACGGCTGCTCGACCTGATCGACCACAACGCCCTTTCGCTTTCCGCAACATCGATCCTCGTGCTCGACGAAGCCGACCGCCTCCTCGATCTCGGCTTCAGCGCCGAACTCAGCCGGATCATCGCTCTTCTGCCGGCACGCCGCCAAAGTCTGCTGTTTTCCGCCACGTTTCCGCCGGCGGTCGACTCGCTCGCATCCGCTTTGCTGCGCAACCCCGTGCGGCTCGCCGCGCCCGCCGCGCCTGAATCCGCTCCCGCCATCCTGCAGCGCGCGATCGAAGTCGACGCACCGCGCCGCACCCAACTTCTCCGTCACCTCGTTCGGGAAAACGCGTGGTCCAGCGTGCTCGTCTTCGTCGCCACCAAATACGCCACCGAGCATGTCGCCGAAAAACTCCGGCGCGCTGACCTCACAGCTGCGGCCCTGCACGGCGAACTCAGCCAGGGTGCTCGCACCCAGGCCCTGGCGGATTTCAAGGCTGGTCGCGTGCAGGTGTTGATCGCCACCGATCTCGCCGCCCGCGGTATCGATGTCGCGCAACTGTCAGCCGTCGTGAACTTCGATCTGCCGCGTTCGCCCATCGACTACACCCACCGCATCGGCCGCACCGGCCGCGCCGGCGAAACCGGCACCGCCATCAGTTTCATCAGCGCCGAAACGCACGCGCATTTCCGGCTCATTGAAAAGCGCCACCGCCTCACTCTCCCGCGCGAACACATCCCCGGCTTCGAGCCGTTGAACACCGACGTTCCTCCGCCTCCGACCGGCGGCATCAAAGGCAAACGCAAGAGCAAGAAGGACCGCCTCCGCGAAGCCGCCCGCGAGGCCGCAGAGCACGATCCGAGCTGATTCTCATCCAGGCGTGCGCGGAGCACCCCTTCTCCCTCGGTTGGGATTACCGGTGACCGCTTCTAATCCGCTTCAAATAGGGCAACGAGGCGATCGCCAAGAGGACCCCGGAGATCGCGAGCAGACTCCCGCCGATGGGGTGACGAAAGAATGTCGTCGGATCGCCTCCGGCGAAAGCGAGCGCGCGATGAATGTTCTCCTCCATCGGTCCGCTCAACACGAAGCCGAGCAGGAGCGGCGTCGGATCGAACGCGAATCGACGCAGGAGGTAACCGAACACGCCGAACGTCGCCATCACCAGCAACTCGACGGAATTGTGATTCAGCGAGTAAACGCCGACACAGGAAAGCACAACGGTCCCTGGAAACAGGAAGCGCTGCGGAACCTGCAGCAACTTCGCCCACAAACCCACAAGCGGGAGATTCAACACGAGCAACATCGCGTTGCCGATCCACATGCTCGCGATGAGTCCCCAGAAAAGCGCCGGCTGTTTCACAATGATGTCAGGCCCGGGCTGAATCCCGTGAATGATCAATGCTCCGATGAACATGGCCATGACGGGATTGGCCGGCAGCCCGAGCGTGAGCAGCGGAATAAACGACGTCTGCGCGGCCGCGTTGTTGGCCGCCTCCGGACCGGCGACTCCCTCCACGGCGCCCGAGCCCACCCGTGGCGTCGCACCTGAAAGCTTCTTCTCCAACGCATACGCTGCGAATGATGAGATCACTGGTCCCCCACCCGGCAGCGCCCCGAAAGCCGATCCCAACGCTGTGCCACGAAAGATCGCCATCAACGACCGCTGCCCTTCCCCACGTCTCAAACGCGCCTGGCCCCGGTCGGCCACGAGCGTGCGATTCTGCGGAGACGCGAGCGCATCGATGATCTCACTCAGCCCGAGCAACCCGATCGCGAGCGGGAGAAACCCGATGCCATCGATCAACTCGGGGATCCCCATCGTGAATCGCGTTTCTGCCGTCACGACATTCGTGCCGATCGTTCCGAGAAAAAGCCCCACCAGGACCATGGCGATCGCCTTCAGGAGAGATCCTTGCGCCAGCACGACCGCGGCAATCAACCCGCAGATCATCAACCCCACATAATCTGCCGACTGAAAGGTTGCCGCCACACGCGCGAGCGGTCCCGCGAGTGTCGCGACCAGCAGCGTGCCGACCGTGCCGGCGATAAACGATGCGATCGCGGCCAGCGCCAAAGCCAGCGCCGCACGGCCCTGCCGAGCCATCGCATGTCCATCGATTCCCGTCACCGCCGCGCTGGCTTCGCCGGGCAGGTTCACGAGGATCGCCGTGGTGGACCCGCCGTATTGGGATCCGTAGTAAATCCCCGCGAGCATGATCAGCGCCAACGTCGGCGAGAGAGAGAAGGTAAACGGCAGGAGCAATGCGATCGACGACGCGGGCCCGATGCCGGGCAAAACGCCGACCAACGTGCCGATCAGAACGCCGATGAGACAGAAAAGCAGATTCTCCGGCTGGAGCGCCGTCTGAAAACCGAGCGCAAGTTGATGCAACGCGCCCATCCTAAAAACCCGGCCCGAGTTTGATCGGCTGGCCCAGGAGACCGACGAACAGCACGTAGGTCGCAGCCGCCAGACCGACGCCAAAAATAAGCCCTGCTCCCAAACGCGAGCCGCGAAATCCGAGCGCCGAAATCAGGACGGCCGCGATGACCGCCAACCCCAGCCCCGCGCGCTCGATGAGAAGCGAGAACGCCAACACGCCGCTCGTGATCGCTACGCACGATCGAATCGGAAACGCCGCGAGGGGCTCATCACGAGCAAACAAGCCGCGGAGTGTGATCGCCGCTCCCACCGCGATGAGGCCGATGCCGATCACGCGCGGAAAGAGATTCCCCGCTGGATCGGCGGACGAGCTTCCCGCTCGGGAAAAAAAGAATCCGAGCGCCCCGATCGCGACCAGGGGAATCCCTGCCCAGACGTCGCGGCTCGATAGCACTCGTTTCATGGGATTATGGAGTCCGAGTTCCCGCGAGGGATTCGCTCCGGGACGCGCGGTCTTCCCCGTTTGGCTTGCGACCCCACGCAGCCCACAGAATCGGCGAAGCGAAATCAAACGTCGGATCATCGAGTCGCTTTAGATCAGCCTCGAACTCGGCTTCGGTGAGCTGACCGGTAGCGAGGATCGCGGGCCGCAGTTGCTCACAATTCAACCGCATCAAGGACGCGCCGGGACTTCCGCTGCGCCAAACAAAAAGACGGCCCTCCATCTTCACCTCCGCGAAACCGATCTCACGCAGACGCGCTCCCAGCGAGCGGCCAAAGCGGGAATCACCGACGGCGGCGTGGAGCACTTCGCGCATCACTCGGACGGTTTTGGGATAGTTTTCGTGCTCGGAAGCGTCGTGCAACGGAGGAACCTCGAAGTCTTCGATCACGATCCATCCACCCGGCTTGAGCGCCGCGGCCATCCGACGCAAAGCCGCTTGCTTGTCCGCCACGTGCTCCAACACCAAACGCGCGTGAGCCAGATCGAAAGCCGCTTCAGGCAGCGGATCCGCACAGATATCGTGGCGTCGGACTTCGACGTTCGCCTGCGCAAGATCATCCAGCAATCGCGTGTTCAGATCGGTCGTCAAAACCGAACCGGTCGGCCCCACCTTCTCCGCGAGCCAGCGCACGATTGTTCCGCCGCCACCTCCAACCTCGAGGCAGCTCCAACCCCGGCTTAATCCGCGCTCCTCCAGATGCCGAATCGTTCCTGGATCGAATACGGCGGAGAGCGCACCGAGTCGCTCCCGCGTTTGGATCGCTGCGTTGTCCAAGATATACATGGGGTCTGCGGGGTTGAGTAGAGCTGTGAGCAGTTCGTGGGCACTGGGCTCGCGACGTAGCGGCGACTGCTCGGAGTTACTTCGTGCGCTTTAGTCCGAGGATCTCGATGACGCTTCCAAATTGAGACCGTTGTTGGTCCAGCTGCTTTTCCAGTTCGTCGGGCGTGCTCGGGGCAACGGTTAATCCCAGCGAGGTCATCCGTGCAGCCAGCTGAGGATCAGCCGCGACCTGCCGGACGTCCTCCGCGATTTTTCGACGCAAGGCATCGGGTATGTCGCGCCAGCCGTAGAAGCCCCAATTCCCATCGAGGGTGAGCTTCGGAAATCCTGCTTCACTCACTGTCTCCACGTCCGGAATCGCGATCGACCGATCCGAATTTGTGACGGCCAGAATACGCACTCTGCCGGCCCGCAATGGAGCTTCCACCGTCGCGATGGAAGACATCCAGATATGCAATCGCCCGGCGGCGAGATCCTGAACCGCCTCCGGCGTCGTCCGGTAATGCACGCGGTTCATCTCGAGTTTTTCCAGCTTCAGGAACGCTTCGAAGAAGCTCCCGAGCTGTCCGATTCCGCTCCAGAAATACTTCCCCGGTTGATTCTGCGCCAAGGTCTCGAGCTCTTTCAGTGATGTGACGGGCAGCGTCGATGATGCGGCGATCACGATCGTTGGCTGTGCGACGGACGCGATCGGAACGATGTCGTCGCGGGCGTCAAAAGGAAGGTCGTCGCGAACGAGCGCATCCATGGTGATCGGCCCGGACGGCGTAAACAGCAGGGTGTGGTCGTCTTTGCGCGCGGCGAAAATCGAGAAGCCGAGGATACCGTCGCCCCCACCGGGCCGATTGTCCACGATCACCGGTTGTCCCCACGTTTTCTCCAATCCCTCCGCGAACAACCGCGCACTCAAGTCGAGGCCCGATCCAGCGCCGAAGGGGACGAGCAGCGTCACCGTCTTCTGAGGCCAGGGTGCGTCGGGCGTCTTTGTCTTGAAAAGTATCGTGCCGACAACGACGGCCGCAGCCACCGTGATAACAATGAGGGGTGTTGCGCGCATCGGTTTACGAGTTAGGCGGAGCCGTTTCCCTAGGCCTTGGTTTTGTTTTTCGAGCGTTTGCGGCGGCCGGCTCCCAGACGCATATGGGCCTGGTTCGCGTCGAGCACCCGCACGAGCATCGCAATGACCTGTTTGCGTTCGGAGGCGCTCAGCACCGACCAGATGCGTTCCTGAGCGGCGGCCGTGGCGGGCCGAAGTCGCGCGCGAAGGGCTTCACCTTTTGCCGTCAGGTGCACGGTGCGCGCACGACGATCGGCTTCATTGACGCTGCGTTCGATCAGGCCCCGCTGCTCGAGCTTGAAGACGACGGAGCTGGTCGTGGTGCGATCCAGCGCGAGCAAGTTGCTGAGGGTATTCTGATCGACCCCGGGATTAGCATGAAGCCGAAGCAGCACGCCATACTCCAGCGGGATCAAATCCTCCGCTTCTACCACTTCGGCGGAGGCCGCCGTCGCAATCTGGTAGAGCCGGCGAAAAAGGGAAATGGGCGCGTGGTGTAACGGGGTATTCGCATCAGCACGGTGAGCCGCCCGGGGAGACTTGGTTTTTGCCTGTTTGGACATCGGGGTTCGATCAAACGCTTTTGCTCAGTAGTTCGATCGTCAGATATCTGATGAATTGGGGACGCGTCGGTCAATTCGTTTGCTTGCCGTAAACCTCCGGTCCGCAGCATGGGGCGGATTCCCCATCGCGCCTTTGTCTCAAGGCCTCGATCCGCACCACTCAGCGAGTCGGGCTAAGGTGCGTCCCCTCCCGGGACGAGGTGCGGACCAGGTCGCGCCACGTTGCGGCACGAGCCGAACCAAAGTGCGTGCCGGCCGGGGCGGCCGTGGAGCCGTTCACACGTTCAGCGCGTGGCCTTCATCCACGCGTCGAGCACGGCCATGTTGCCCAGAGTGTCGGCCGTGCTCATCTGCGGCACGTCCCGCTTTCCATCAGCGAGCGCACGCGCGAATGCATCGGCCTCGGCACCGTAGAGCCACTCCTTCGTCTCGAGCTTGATGATCTCGGGCATTTTGTCCGCGCCGCGGAAAAGATGGAGCTCGGTCCCGCCGCTTTCGCGCACGGGCACCCAAGGATCGCGGACCAGCAGCCAGGCCTGGGTGCCGTAAATGCGCGCCACGTTGTCCTGCATCAGCGCGATGCTGGTCGACACCTGCGCGATCATGCCATTCGCGAAATGCAGCGTCGCCGCCGCGCACGTGTCGACGCCCGCTTCCGGGTGCAATTCGACCGCGCCGGAGATTCTTACCGGATCGGCGAAGTCTTTTCCGTCGATGGCGCCGGCGATGAGCCGGGAAAACGAAACCGGATAGCAACCGACATCGAGGATGCCGCCACCGCCCAGCACGCGATTCCAAAAACGATTCGTCGGATCGTAACCGTTCGCGAAGCCAAATGCCGCCTGCACGAGTCGCACTTCGCCGAGCACGCCGCTCTTCACGATCTCGATGATCTTCGCCGTTTGGGGATGACAGCGATACATGAACGCCTCCATGAGCAGCACGTTGTATTCACGCGCTGCATACACCGCGCGAATGGCCTCCGCCTGATTCAGGCCGATTGGCTTTTCGCAAAGGATGTGTTTGCCCGCCGCCGCGGCTTTCTCGACCCACTCGACGTGCTGCGCGTGGGGTGTCGCGATGTAAACGGCCTCGACGTTTGGATCGGCAAGCAACGCTTCGTAGCTGCCATGCGCGCGGGGGACTCCCAGTTCTTTCGCAAACGCGTCTGCCGAGGACTGCGTGCGACTGCCGACGGCGACAAGTTCGCCCAACGCCGAGTGAGCGACGCCCTGGGCGAAGGATCGCGCGATACCGCCGGTTGCGAGGATGCCCCATTTGAGTCGAGTCGCCATATCAGCCACGATGAACGTCCCCGGCCCGGCTCCGCAAGAGGCCACCTGCCCCGCGTTTCGCCGCTTCTCCGTGGCTTGATTCACCGAGCCACCGCGGCTCAATCTGCGCCGATGCTCACCAAGGCCGAGATCCAGCACCTACGCTCGCTTCGGGATAAGAGGAACCGCGAATCCCTCGGGCTCTTCGTCGTCGAAGGCGAGAAGGTCGTAGCCGAGTTGCTCGCCGCCCGATTCCCCTTCGAGAGCATCTACGCGACGCCCGAGTGGCGCGGCCGGAGGACTCACCTCATCTCGGCTGACGAGATGGCGCGCGCGAGTCACTTCCCCACGCCATCGAGCGTGCTCGCGGTGGGCCGGATCGCCCGCGCGTCCCTCGGCGCCGGCGCACTTGATCACGGACTCACGCTCGCCCTGGACGGCGTGCAGGACCCCGGCAACGTCGGCACCTTGATCCGCATCGCCGACTGGTTCGCGCTCGCTCGCGTCGTGCTCTCGCCGGATTGTGCAGACCTGTTTCACCAGAAAGTGATCAACGCGAGCATGGGCTCCTTCGCTCGCGTGCAAACGCACGTGACTGATCTCGCCGCAGCCCTCGCCGGCACCCGGGCGCCGATCCTCGGCTGCGATCTCGACGGGGACGATGTGCACACGCTCCCGCCACTCGCCGACGCCGTGATCGTAATTGGCAGCGAAGGCCGCGGTTTGTCCGAGGCTGTGAAAAAACTCGTGACGCGGCGCGTCACGATTCCGCGCTACGGCAACGCCGAGTCGCTCAACGCCGGCATCGCCGCCGCCGTCGTGTGCGACAATCTCCGCCGCCCCCGCGGCTGATCCCCTGCCCCCCCCCTCGACTGACGGCGCATCGCAAACAACAACGTCATATAATGTATTACTTTGTAGCGGGCGGGCTGGGAGGGGTGGTGAGGTGAGTAGAGCGTTGGACAGGGAGCGGGATTGGTCTTTCGTGTCGGCCATGTCGTTCTTCCGTCGCTCTCTCGTCTTCGCGGGCGTTTTCGTGACCTTCGCTCTCGCCCTCGCCTCGCCGGGTTCCGATTCGCTCTTCGCTTACGACAAATCCGCCTCCCTCCAGGTGACGGAGATCGAAAAGGAGGTTCGTGGTGACGCCGTGGTGAGCGACATCACGTTCGTCGCCGCTGGCCAGCCGGTGAAGGCTTACCTCGTGCGCCCGCCCGGCGAACTCGCGCCCAAATCCTGCGCCGCCATTCTCTACGTGCATTGGCTGGGCGAGCCGGAGACCACCAGTCGCATCGAATTTCTCAATGAGGCGATCGCTCTCGCCGAGACAGGGGTGACCTCCGTGCTCGTCGACGCGATGTGGTCCGCTCCGGACTGGTATCGCTCGCGCGTGCCGGAGGAGGACTTCGACCGGTCAGTGCGCCAGGTCATCGAGCTGCGGCGTGCGATGGACCTCCTGTTGTCGCTGCCCGAGGTGGACCC
>JAEYQF010000049.1 GCA_023410155.1 Verrucomicrobiota bacterium
ATCTACGAGCGCCCGACCGGCCTCGTAGCCGTGGAGCACGACGGCGAGTTCGAATTCCTCCCGCCCGACGATCCCGAAGCCGAGGGCGGCGGACTCGCGGTCTATGAATTCGTGCAACACGACGCCCGGTTCTACGGCGCGGAACTCGAGACCATCGTCCACCTGTTACACGAAGATCGGGCGCAACTCGATCTCACCCTCAGTGGCGATTTCGTGCGCGCGCAGAACTCGACGCTCGACACCGCACTCCCACGAATCACGCCCGCGCGATTGAAGGCCGGACTCACATGGACGCTCGGCCCTTGGACGCTCGGCGGCGATGTGCAGCGCGTGCAGAGGCAAGACCGAGTCGCGACCTATGAAATGCCGACCCATGGCTATACCTTGATCGGAGCTTACGCCGCATATCGCTGGGCGCTCGGTCGCAGCACCTGCGCACTCTACGTGCGCGCCACGAATCTCGGCGACGAAGAGGCGCGCGTGCACACCTCATCCCTCAAAGAAGTCGCCCCGCTGCCCGGCCGAAATTTCGTCGTCGGCCTGCAGGCGGCGTTCTGACCCTGCGCGACCCGGGCCACCACTCGTCCCGAGTCATGCCAAGGTGCGGCCCGGGGCGCACCCGTTTGTGCACCGAGTCGCGATCATGTTCGCACCAAAACCGGACATTGTCCGGCCTGGGTCGCGGCAAGGTGCGGACCGGGTCGAGGTCGAGTCCGGATCGACTCAGGCGTCGAGGCCGAAGACCGCTTTGCCGTAGTTCTCTGCGCTAAACGGCTGGAGATCTTCCGGCTGCTCGCCGAGGCCGACGAAATAAATCGGGAGCTTGAGTTCGCGCCAGATGCCGACGATCGCACCGCCGCGGCTCGTGCCGTCGAGTTTGGTCCCGATCAGACCCGTCAGACCGAAGCTCTTGTGGAAAATCTTGGCCTGCTCGATCGAGTTGCTGCCCAGCGAGCCGTCGACCACCAGCCACGAGTGATGCGGCGCGGACGGCTCGAGCTTCTGCATCACGCGCTTAATCTTCGCGAGTTCCTCCATGAGGTTGCTCTTGGTGTGCAGGCGGCCCGCGGTGTCGACGATGAGGAAATCTCGCTGGCGGCTCTTCGCCGCCTGCAACGCATCAAATGCCACGGCTGCCGCATCGGCGCCGGTGTGGCTGGCGACGATTTCTAGATCGAGACGCTGCGCCCAGCTCTTCAACTGCTCGACAGCGGCGGCGCGAAACGTGTCGCACGCGGCCACGACGACGGACTTGCCTTCCTGTTTCAGTTTCCAGGCGAGCTTGGCCGTGGTGGTGGTTTTGCCGGAGCCGTTGACGCCGATCATCACGATCACGGTCGGTTTCTGGGTGGTGGCGGCGGTCGCGGAGTCGATGTTGCCCTCGGAGCCGGCGAGCACGCGTTGCAAAACCGCGGCGCCGATCTCGGCAGCCTGGCGGCCCTGAAGGTCTTTGTCCTTGGCGTAGGCTTTCTTGATTTCGCCGAGAATCTCTCCGGTGGTCTCGACGCCAAAGTCGGCGGTGAACAGCGCTTCCTCGAGTTCGTCGATCGAAGCGGCGTCGATCTTGCGTCCGCCGAACAGCCCGCGCGTCTTCGTCGCGATGGCCGAGACGGTTTTCGAGAAGCCCTCTTTGAATTTTTTGAAGAGACCAAACATGGAGAGAAAAAGTAGCGAGTAGTGAGTAGCGGGTAGCCAGCAGACGCAAGGCGACCCCCCATGCTCACCTCCCGCCACTCACTGCTCGCTCCGCTGGCGATTCACTCCGCCTTGCGGGCGTCGCGGCCGAGCTGGTCTTTTAGGCGATCGAGGATGCCGTTGATAAAGCGCTTGGCGTCGGCGTTGGAGAATTGTTTCGAGAGGTCGATCGCTTCGTTGATCGAAACAACCGGCGGGATGTCCTTGCGATACATCATCTCGAACATCGCGAGGCGCAGGATCGCGAGGTCGATCTTGGCGATGCGATCGAACTCCCAGTTTTGCGCGAGCGTGCGGATGTGACCGTCAATCTCCTCACTGTGTTCGATGACACCGTGGATCAGCTCCTCGCCAAACGAGTAGTGATCGCGCGGATGCTCGAGCGTCTCGAAGAAGATCCGCAGATCGTCGGTGAGATTGCGCGGAGTGTTCAAACTCCATGCGAAGAGATACTGGAGCGCGGCCACACGGCCGTCGCGACGTTGGGCGAACTGCGCTTTGCTCATCGGGAAACCTTTCGTCTCAGGGCGGCCATCTCAAGTGCGGCGGCGGCGAATTCCGCGCCGCGGTCGATCTTTCCGGCAGTGCGCGCGACGGCCTGCGCGCGGCTGTTGGTGACGATCACGCCGTTGATCACTGGCACGCCGGTGGAGATTGCGACGTGTTGCAGCGCGTGCGAGACACTGTCGCCCACCATCTCGTGATGGTTCGTGTCGCCCGCGATCAAGACACCGAGACCGATCACGACATCGCGGCCGCGACGTTTCACGAGTGCATGGGCCGCCCAGGGGACTTCATGCGAACCTGGCACGCGCACGACCTCGATCTTCCGCTCCTGCACGCCGGCAGCACGAAGCCCCGCAAGGACACGCGCAAGAAGCGCGTCGACGAGCTCCTGGTTGAAGCGCGCCGCCACGATGCCCACGGAAAAGGAGGCACCGGAAACGGCGTTGGTTTTGGGAGCGTCGAGACTCATGACGTGGACGATCGGAGGAGGCGAAAGGGGTCGATTTGGTGGCGCGCGGCGGGTCGGAGCAATCGGGAAAACGCCGCCATCAGAGCGGCACCTGCTCCACGATTTCGAGACCGTGGCCATCGAGACCGACGACGCGCCGGTTGCTCTTGGACAGCAGGCGGATCTTGCCGAGACCGAGCTTGGCGAGGATCTGCGCGCCAATGCCGTAGTCGCGGAAACTCATCGGCGGAGGGGCCTCGCCAGGTTTGGCCATGAGCCGCTGGATCAGCTCCGCCCCACCGTTGGCATGCTCCATGTAAAGCACGACGCCGCGTCCCTCACGCGCGATCGCCTCGAGCGAACCCGCAAGCGTCGTGTGCGTCTCCAGTCCGCGCAGGCGGAACACATCGCCGAGCAAATTCTCGCTTTGCACGCGCACGAGTGTCGGGTCCGGGCCCAGCGCCCCCATCGCGAGCGCGAGGTGGTGTCGGTTGTCGAGTTTGCTGCGGAAAACATGCAGCACGAAATCCCCAAACTCGGACGGGAACGGCCGTGTGCACACCAGCTCGACGAGCTGGTCGCGTTTCGCGCGGTGCTCGATGAGTTGCGCGATCGAAATCATCTTCAGCCCGAACCGCTGCTTGAAGTCCACCAGCTCGGGCAACCGCTGCACGGTGCCGTCGTCATTGACGAGTTCACACAACACGCCCGCCGGGGGGAGGCCCGCGAGCGTCGCCAGATCAACCGCCGCCTCCGTGTGACCCGCGCGTTCGAGCACGCCGCCGGAGCGGGCACGCAGCGGGAAGACGTGCCCCGGCTGCACGAGTTGCTCCGGGCGGGACTGCGGATCGGCCAGGATGCGAATCGTCTGCGTGCGATCGTAGGCGCTGATGCCGGTCGTGATGCCGTCGGCGGCATCCACGGTGACCGTGAAATCCGTGCGCTGGACCTCGCGATTCTGTTGCACCATGGGCCCGAGACCGAGCCGGCGCAGCTGCGAGTCGAACGTCGGCACGCACACGATGCCGCTGCAATAGCGGATCATCATGTTGATCGTCTCCGGAGTGGCCTTGCACGCAGCCATGATCAGATCGCCTTCGTTTTCGCGATCCTCGTCGTCGGTCACGATAATGAGCCGGCCCGCGGCGATATCCGCGATTGCTGACTCCACCGAGTCGAACTGCGCCTGCAAGGAACCAGACATCCTCAAAAACTCTCGCCCCCGCCGCAGCCTGTCAACCGGCCAGCGAGCCCACTGCCGCAAGTTCAGGGCGAGAAATCCACCCTATAACTTTCCAGCGCGTCGGCCGACCCTTCCACAAACAAAAGGATGCTCAACCGAAACGAATGCGGCGGCCGGATCACGCGCGGCGACGTGAGCGTCTGCCCGTCGGGCGAAGGATTCAGCACCAACCTTTCGTCTGCCGGCTGGTATCTCACCGGCCAGCGGAGCACCGCGCGCGCGACATCCGGAGCCACTTGCTTCTTTTCCGCATCGTAAAACGAGACCACGAAGCGCGCGTCGACGATCTGCACGCCGAGGAATCCACCTCTCGCGCGCTCCACCGCGAAGCCCTCGATCTTCGGCTCCGGCTCGTCCGGAGGCACCGGCCCGGTGTCCGCGCGCGACGCCGTCCCCCCCATGAGCAATCCCACGACGAATATCGTCCGCCAGAAGCGCAACATGCGACGACCGTGCCGTTTCCCGCCGCATGCGGCAAGCGCGTTTGCCCGGCGCGGGGTAAAGGCTCTGTTAATGCCGCCGCGGAACTCTTTCCACTCGCCCCGCGCCTCGCGGATCGTTTCCTGCACGGCCCCACCGACATGGCTCCCTTCCGTTTCCTTCTCTCGCTTCTCGCCACTTCTGCGTGCCTGCGTTCACAGCCGATCCTGGTGGACGTCGCCACCAACACAACTCCACCCCGAACCCTGCAGGCAGGCGGCAAGGACATCACGCACGTCCTCACGACTCTCGTTGCCAAAGAAGGTGAGTTTGCCTCCTTCAAGAATCAGCCGGTGACGGCGCACATCGATTATCTCGGGCTGCCCCGCGCGCTGGGCGTGAGCGTCACCTTTGATGGCAACACGGCGACACTGCGCATCCCGGGCACGGGCTACGTCCACACCTTCACTGGCGCGACCCCGCGCCAGCTGCAGAACGCCGTCGCCGATTGGATCAAGGAGGAGGGCGGTGACGAGCTAGCCCGCTTTCGCCGGTTCGTGAACCGACGCTCCGCCGCCGGCGTGACCGACGGTAATCCCAACGCCACCACCGCCCTTCTCGCCGGGTCTTTCTTCAACAGCTTCGGCCTGCCCCGCTCTCCCTCTTACCTCGATCCCGCGCAGCGCACACACGTCAGTCTCCAGCCCCGGGCTAGATCCTGGCACTCGGGGCGCCTGAGCGGACGCGTGCTCTCGCTCGATCCGGAAGTCGGCTACCGTTTCAGCGAGCGCACCTCCCTCACGCTGCTTGCGCCGATGAACTACGCGGACACCGGCGGCGCAGAGATTTTCGGGGTCGGCTTCGCCGCCGCCCTTTCGCGCGAGCTGGTCCCTTTCCGCACTGAGAACCGCTGGCAATCGCGCGCCACCGCCTTTGGCGGCACAGCTCTGCGCGGCTCACAAAACCTCGCCGCCGGCGGCGCCGTCTTTACCTGGGGCGGTGCGATCAATGCCCTGCGCCGCATCACCGGCAACTTTCGGGTCGGCGGTGCGTTGATGGGAGCCAGTTTCCACGGCATCCCGCTCGAGTTCCAAGGATTCGAACTCGACAAAGTCGTGGCTCAGCAGATCGCCAAGGCGGGCGTTGTCTCCGAACTGGACCTGCCCTTCGCGTCACACCGGCTCGTTGCGCAGCTCACCCAGACTCGCCTCTTCAAGGCGGCCGCCGTGCCGGATTTCACCACGATCAGTCTCGCCTACCAATGGCGCTGGCGTGACGGCTCGCTCGTGCAGGTCGGCTACGAAGCCGATCGCGGCGCAAGTTATCGCTCCGACCAAATTCGGACGGAGCTGCGCCTCCACTTCTGAGCGCGGCTTGAGTCGCGCCAAGGTGCGGCTCCAGTCGAGCCCAGGTCCGGCTCGGTGTGGTCCGCGAGGCTCACCGACTCGAGGCTGAGTGCGGCGCGGCTCAGCGGGCCTGCCGCAACTGATTCTTCAATTCGGCCCAGCGCGCGAGTCGATCGGCGATCTTGGCCTCCCAGCCTGCCGTCTTGGGGGTGTAGAGCTCCAAGGGTTTCTCGAGGTAATCCTGTCCTGAAATATTTTCCGGATAATCGTGGGAGTAGCGGTAGCCCTTGCCGTGTCCGGCACGCTTGCTCGCCTGCCCGCCTTTGTCGCGCAGCGCGATCGGCACCGGCTGCACCGGGGCAGATTTGAGCGCGGCGTGAGCGGCGCCGAGCGCAAGCGTGGCGGAGTTACTCTTCGGTGCAGTGGCGATGTAGAGCGTAGCATGCGCCAGCGTGAGCTCGGCCTCAGGCAGGCCGATGAAATCCACGGCATGATGCGCCGCGACCGTGAGCGGCAGCGCCTGCGGATCGGCGAGCCCCACATCCTCGCTCGCGAGAATCACGAGACGCCGCGCGATGAACCGCGGGTCCTCGCCACCAGCGAGCATCTTCGCGAGCCAATACATCGCCGCATCGGGATCGCTGCCGCGGCAGCTTTTGATGAAAGCCGAAATCGTGTCGTAGTGCTCGTCTTCGTCGGCGTCGTAGCGGATGCGCCGCTCGCGGGCGAAGACTTCGAGTTCCTCCGCCGTGAGTGTTCCGCCTTCGGGCAGACCGAGCACGAGCACTTCAAGCGCGTTAAGCGCGCGGCGCAGGTCACCATCGCAAAGCACGGCGAGGTCGGAGAGGATTTCATCCGCGGCGGTCACGCCGCGCGAACCGAGCCCGCGCTCTGTATCCGCCAGCGCACTACGCAGGACACCCGCCACCGCCGCCGCGGAAAGCGGCTCAAGCCGGAACAGGTGGCTGCGCGAGAGCAGCGGTGGGTTGACGTAGAAGCCGGGATTGTGCGTGGTCGCGCCGATGAGGCGCACACTGCCCTCCTCCACGTCGGGAAGCAGCAGGTCTTGTTGTGATTTGTTGAAACGATGCAGCTCGTCGATGAAGAGGATCGTCGCGGCTTCCGGACGGCGCCGCGCCGTGGCCAGGATTTCACGCAACTCGGCGACGTTGGACATCACGGCGTTGATGCGCACGAAACGGCTCTGCGTCTCTCGCGCGATGGCCTCGGCGATGCTGGTTTTTCCGCAGCCGGGCGGTCCGTAGAAGATGAGCGAGCCGAACCGATTTTGCGCGACGAGCCGCGGCAGGAGGCTGCCGGCCTTGAGGATGTGCTCCTGCCCGACGACCTCGCTCAACCGGCGCGGACGCATGCGCGCGGCGAGCGGCTGATGCGCGGACTTCGGCGACGAGGCGGACTGCGCTGCGGGCAGCGGGTCCTCGGCAAAGAGATCGGGTTGGTCGGGCGCGGCCATCGAGTAAGACGGCTCAATGAATACGAATGATGGCCATTGCCAACCCGCGATCCGCGCGATCCCTCCCGCAGTTTCGGGTCGAGTCGGCGAGCTGGAGGCTTCAGCATAAAACCATGTCCAGCCGAAGCCTCGGTCATCGCGCGCCCTTGTTGTGGCTCGTGGTGCCGATGATGGCAGGCCTGTCGCTGGGGCACGCGGGCTTGGCGGTGTCGATCGGCTGGCTGCTCGCCGGCGCGGCGCTCGCCACCGGCGTCGCGTGGATGCACCGGCAGGACGGTGGCACGTGGTGGACCAGCGCCGTCGTGGTGGCGATGTTGTGTGCGGGCGCGGCGAGTTACGCGCTGAACCGGCCGCGAATCGCGGCCTGGGAACAACTGCCGCCGCGCGAGGCGCGGCTCACGATCGAGATCGAACGTGTGTTTGCGGGAAAGGAAGAGAAGCGCGTGTCCGGCATCGCGCGGATCGTGGACACGGCGCTGCATCTGCAGGAAACCCGTGGCCACCGCGTCTATTTCTCGCTGCACGCGGGCCCCGACGTGCGGACTCCGGTAGCGACGTCGCAACACGCCGTGGCGGGTGTGTTCGCCGGGCTGCCCCGGGTCGCGGAACCGGGATCGTTCGATCAGTTTCTCACCGATGCCGGTGTGAACTACCGGCTAACGCGCGGGCGATTCGTCGAGCAGAGGCGCCCGCCGACGGCATACCGGCAGTTCTGCGCCAACGTCGCGGCGCGGCTGACTGACATCCTCGGACTCGGCGTGGAGACGAAACAACCGGAGCTCACCGGCGTTTACCGGGCGATGCTCCTCGGGCAACAGGCCGAGCTGAGCGAGGAACAGGGCGACGCGTTTCGCCGCAGCGGCACGATGCACATCTTCTCCATCAGCGGACTCCACATCGCGGTGATCGCGGGTGCGATTCACGGGATGCTCTTGCTGACGCGAATGCCTCCCGCCGCGCGTCTGGGACTGGGCATCTTGGTGTTGTGGCTGTATGTGGACGTGACCGGTCGCGCGCCGTCGGCGGTGCGCGCGTTCACGATGGTGGCGCTGGTGCAGACTTCGCTCGTGCTGCGCGTGCCCGGCAACCCCGTCGCGGCGCTGGCCACATCTGCCTGGCTGGTGGCGGTGTTCGATCCACTCGGGACCTTTAGCACAAGCTTCCGCCTGAGTTACGCCATCGTCGCCGCGTTGCTCATGATGGGATTGCCGCTGGCGGACACGCTGGATCGCGCATGGTCACCCGGGCGCGATCTGCCGAAAGCGGCATGGCCGTGGTGGCTGCATGTCGCCGCCTGGTGTTGGCGCGGGCTCGCGAGCTCGGTGGCGATCGGCTTCGCCATCTCGCTCGTCGGAACGCTGTGCGGCGTCTGGTATTTTCAACTGCTCACTCCGGGAGCATTCGTTCTCAATCTCGTGTTCGTGCCGGTGGCTTCACTCGCAATGGTCGGCGGCTTCGTCTCGCTGATCCTGGGATTGGTGGAATTCGAGAGCGGTGCCTCGCTCGCCAATCATGCCGCAGTGCTGCTGCTCGCCGGCCTGGAGGCGACGGTGCGCGGATTCGTGCTCGTGCCGGGGATGTGGTTTAGCGCGATCTTTCGCGCCTCCTGGGTCGGCGGGCTCGCAGTCGGAGCGCTCCTCGGTGCCATCGCCGCCGGCTATGCGCAGGGCTGGCAGCGCGCGAGCCGCGGCTACTGGGCTCCGGTCGCGGTGGTGTTGCTCGCTGTGGTCGCCGGGGTGAAGTTGATCTGAACCGCACGAGCTTGCCGGATAGCGGTTTCGACTCACGCTACGACAGATCATGAAAAGCGCTTACGAACTCGCGATGGAACGTCTCGCCAAGTCTGACCCGGACGCCGGCCGGCCGCTGACCGAAGAGCAGAAGCAGCGACTCGCCGAGATCGATCGCGTCTACCAGGGGAAATGGGCCGAGCGTGAGATCTTCCTGAAAAAGCAGCTCAACGATGCGCTGGCCGAACAGAAGTTCGACGAGATCGAGCAGATCAAGCAGCAGCTCTCCGGCGAGAAAGCGCGCCTCGAGGAGGAACGCGAAGACGAAAAGGAGCGCGTGCGTCGCGCCAAGTAAGCCGCGCCTCCCGCGGCTGATTATCCCGCGAGCTCAAAGTCCGCGACCAGCGCGTGGTGATCGCTCGCTGGGGTCGGGCACACCTGCCGCGAGACGCAGCGCAAGGGCGAACTATAGAAGATGTGGTCCAGCACGTAAGGCCGGCGCCGCCACGTGACTTCATCCTGCTGCGCCGTCGCGAACCCGGCGGTCGCCATTTGGGCGACCAGGTCTTCATGATGGCTCACATTGAAATCACCGGTCAGGATCGTGGGCGTCGCCTTGGACCGCTGAAGTTGATCGACCAGCATCTCCCGCTGCTGCGGATGCACCAGGCTGCTCGTGCCCAGCATGAAGAACGCGAGCAAGTGGGTATTGTAGAGCTGGACTTCACGTCCCGCGATCGTCGTCTGCGCCCCGATGAGCAGACGGTCGGTTGGGCTCGTCTTCCGCCCACGGAACTCGAACTCGATCGCCGGCGAGGGCAGATCGAGCTTCATGGTCCGGTGCAACGGTGTGCGCGAAAAGATGGCGAGCCCGATGCCAAACGGCAGCTCGCGGGGATCGGATTTCGGATACGAGAACCAGCTGTCGTAGCCAGCGAGCTCACGCTGCAGTCTCGTGTAGTTGGTTGGCGGATACACCTGCGCGCCGCCGGCGTTGGCGTGTTCGACTTCCTGCAGCATCACGATGTCGGCCTCGTGGCGGCGGATTTCGGCGATCGTCGCGTCGAGGTCCACCGGCGCAGTGTCGGGCTGCGCCTCGTCCCAGCCCTGGCCGAACTGCATGTTGAACTGGAGAACGCGGAACATTCGGAACAAGCGAGCGACCGCCGCCTATTTGTCGGCCACCGGCCGCCCGGCGCGAGGAGCACCCGTGGGGGACGGGACCGGTTTCGCCTTGGTGAACACGAAGCGGTTGATCGTAACGCTCGCACCCGGGCTAAGCGCCGGGAGCCGCGATACCTGAACCGCAGACGCTGGGTCCAAGGCGCGCTGATATTTGGCGACGGTGGCAGGTCGGATAATGGTCTGAGTCGGCTGGGACAGCGGAACGGAGCGGGCATACACCAGTTGCAACGGTGACTGCGCGGCAGGCCGGCGAGTTTCCACAGTCTGGAGGCGTTTGGAGCGGGCTTCTTCGAGATCGATCGAGGCTCGGCGCTGTTGCAGCGATCGATTAACCTCCGGCGGGCGCGCCGAAGCCTTGCGGTGCTCGGGCTTCAACGCGCGAACTCCGGGTGCCTGCACGTCGACCGGACGAACGTTTGCAGGGCTGAAGCGCTCGTTGATTCCTTCCGGATCGACTGCCGCCAACGAGGATGAGGCGAGAACCGCTGCGAGCAAACCCAGGCGAAATGCGAGTGAGCCGGACGTGGTCATGCGCTGCGGGCATACGATGCACGCGCCGCAACTCCGGCAAACTTTTATTCCGCCGAGACGAGCGCGGATCACTCCGGCTCCGCGGTGCCTTCGACTACCCACTGTTTCGCTTCCGGAACCTGCGCGAAAAATCCTTTGAGCGCGGCGCTCAGGTGCTCGGCGTAGCGGTAGTGCGCGCCCATGCCGGTGCGCAGTTCGGCTTCGTAGATGAATTTGTCCGCATGCGTGCTGTGCGCGAACGGCGTCTGCGCGCCGAGCAGCAGTGAATAAACATACGCCGGCGAACCGCGCTGCATGAGCTCGCGCGTGAGCTCGAGTTGCGCCTGCAACAACGCCGCGTGGTCCGCGTGCTTGATCTCCGCCGGCAGGTAAAATCCGGCCTGAATGAACGGCGTGTAGCGGTGGCCGGTGCGGTGTCGGTTGAGATCGCGCAGTTCGGCAATCGCCATGTTGTTCCAGGCAAACGCCACGCGCATGCGCCGCGTCGCGGTGCCTTGGTAGCCGTAGCGATTCGCACGGTGGCGCAGCGACTCGCCGATCGGCTGCGACTCAGGTAGAAAGGGCGGCGTGGTTCGCTCGACGTTGACCCACACTTCATCCGTCAATGGAGCGGCGGAGAGGCGCTCGAGTCCGAGGCGGAGACTCGTGCCGAGTTCCTGGCGCGCCTGTTCTTCGTAAGATTTTTCCGCGCTGCTGTGGCGCATGAGTCGCGGTGACTGTTTGAGCAGTTCGTCACGGATGAGTTTCGCGGCGGCCTTCGCTTCCGGATGCGCGAGTGAATCGAGGTGCTTCACCGTCGCCGCCCACATGCGCGACGACTGCACGAGGCCGAGATTCGTGCGCGTGGCGACCGGGATGAAATAGCGCGCGCGATCGAGCGCGTAGTTTTTCCGCAGACGGGTGACGACTGCGGGCTTCGCATCGGGCGGCAGACGGACGAGCGAGGGATTCGCGAGCGCGGCGGCGTCGAGGCGCGCGTATTCGGCGTTGTAGGCGGCAAACGCGTCGGCCATCACGCGGCGCCAGCGATCGGCGAGATCGGCCGGGATGCCGAGCTCTTCGGGGGACGGCAGACTCGATGCGTCCATCGTGATGTAGCGCGTGCTCGATTCCTGGCCGTCGGCCATCTGAGCGAGTTCGAAGATTTTATACGCGAGCCACATCGACACGCCGTCGAGCGCGATAGCGAGTCCGCCGGTGAGACCGCCGATGGAGGCGTGACCGTAGTCGACGAACTTTAGGATGCGATCGATAGACGCATCCGGATTGGCGAGGTCGACCTTCGAAAGAATCGTCTCGAGCCCTTCGTTGCTGCGGGAGTAGCGCGCGAGAACGGAGGCGAGCAACTCAGGAGTAACTTTCGGTAGATCGGCGGCGGTCGGGGGCGGGACGAGGGCGAGGCCGGTGATTCTCATGGGTTGAACTCATGGCCGCAAAGAGGCGCAAAAGGCGCAAGACGGGAATGAGTCGAGCCTCGGTTCAGACCGGGTCGGAACACTGTTCGGCTTGAGTCGGGACGGTTTGCGGCGCGAGTCGCGCCCCCGTGCGGATCGAGTCGAGCCCGAGTGAGGCTCGAGGCGCAACAGGATGCGTGCATGGTCGCGACCAGGTGCGGCCCGAGTCGCACGGTGTCGGGGTGGGTCGGACTAGCAGGCCCCTCAAGCAGAATGTCACCTATCGGTTGACCTTGTGGTTCGGGCAGGTGCGTGGGAGCGAGCGGGACTTGGGTGCGCGGGGCGGACGGCGTGGGGTGGCGGCCGCCCCGCCCCGGAGTTTCGCATCTCAAACTCGATCGGCGCGCTCCCGCCCGGGCAGGGGTTTCGGGAGCGCCGAGAGATCAGCGGTTGACGAGCCAGGCGCCGAGCGGTCCCTGATAGAACCCAAGAACGATCGTCGCGAGCGCGAGGCCCCCGAGGATGGCGGTAGCGCCGAAGGTCACGCGCGGCGGCATCGGACGGTCCGCGGGTGCGGCTTCCTGAGGTGCGGCATAGGAGTCGAAATACACCGCACGGATCCAGCCGAAGTAGTAATAGATCGAGATCACCACACCGATAATCGCGATCGTGAGCAGCCCGTAGAGGCCGGCATTGAACGCGGAGACGAAGACGAAAAACTTACCCATGAATCCTGCAAGCGGCGGGATGCCGGCAAGCGAGCCGAGGCCAACCGTGAGCACGCCGGCGAGGAAGGGATTCGTTTTCGCGAGGCCGCGGTAGTGATCGAGTTCCTGGTGCGTGTCGTTGGCGGGCGCGACGTGCGCCATGACGCCGAAGACGGCGAACGAGGCGAGCAGGTAGGCGAAGAGATAGAAGTAGATCGCACCATTGGCCATCGGAGCGGTGGGCGCAGCGGCGACACCGAGCAGCAGGAAGCCGGCATGTGCGACGCCGGACAGGCCGATGAGGCGTTTGACGTTGCTCTGCGTGAGCGCCGCGATGTTGCCGAAGACCAGGGTGGTGGCAGCCATGACGACGATCACCGCGTGCACGAGCGTTTGATAGGGAGCAAAGACGCCTTGCGTGAGGATAAGGAGGACGGCGAAGCCGGCGGCCTTCGAGGAGACGGCGAGGAACGCGGTCACCGGCGTGGGCGCGCCCTGATAGACATCCGGGACCCAAATCTGGAACGGGAACGCAGCAATCTTGAAGGCAACGCCCGAGAGGATCAGCACGATGCCGGCACTCGCGAGGAAGTTGCCGGGGTTATTCGCGAGGAAGCGGGAGATCTGGGAGAAGTTAAATGCGTCGACGGCATGCGCCTCGGCAGCGGGATTTCCGGCGGCTCCATAAAGAAGCACGATGCCGAAGAGGAGCAGCGAGGAACTCAGCGCGCCGCTGACGAGGTATTTCAAGCCCGCCTCGAGGGTGAGCGGGTTCTCCCGGAAATAGCTGACGAGAATATACAGCCCGATCGTGAGCGTCTCGAGCGCGACGAAGAAGAGAACGAAGTGATTCGACTGGGCGAGCAGCATCATCGCAGCAGTCGAGATCAGGACGATGTGGTAGAACTCGATCTTGGCGACGCGCTGGCGCGAAAGCGTGAAGCGCGCGAGCACGCAGACGAGAATCGAAGCGAGGACGAAGAAGACGCGGAGGATGCTGCCGGAGTAAGTGTGGAGCAAAAGGCCGTTGAAGTTGGGCAGGCCTTCGCCGCCGAAACCGGGGAAACGGCTCAGCAATCCGACCAGCAGCCCGAGCTGCGCCGCGATCCCGAACGCGGGGATGTGATCGTGCAGACGCTTGGGGAGCACCATCTCGGCAACGAGGAGGAGCAGCGCAATGCCCGCCAGCGCGAGTTCCGGGAAGATGAGGAGCCAGTCGTTGAGCGACGCGGCAAGTTTGACAGCTTCGAGGTTCATCACGGCAGGCGTTTACTTGGAAGCGACGTGCTTGGCCGCGGCAGTGGCGCGGGCGTTGAGCTCGGCATCGAGCGTAGTCGAAACCGATTTCGGCCAGAAGCCGACGAAGAGCAGTGCTGCGAGCAAGATGAGTGCAGGGATTTTTTCACTCCAGCGCAGATCGATCACGGGCTGCTGCGTGGCGACTTTGGCGAAGGCTTCGGTGGGCTCGCCGAAAAAGACACGAGCGGCGGCGCGGAGGCCGTAGATCGCGGAAATCACGACACCGGCGACCGCGAGAACGGTGATGAGCGGGGAGAACTTCCACAACGCGACGAAGATCGCGAGTTCGCCCCAGAAGTTGGCGAAGCCCGGCAGGCCGATGCTGGCGAAGGTCGCGGCAGCGAAGAACGCAGCCATGACCGGCGCCTGGCGGCCGAGCCCACCCATCTCATCGAGCGCGAACGTCTGCGTGCGGTGATAGATCGACGTCGAGAGGAGGAACAGCAGCGCGACCGAGAAACCGTGCGCGACCATCATGAGCACCACGCCACCCGCGCCGAGCGTCGAGCCCGCGGCGATGCCGAGGAACGCGTAGCCCATGTGCATCACCGAGCTGTAACCGACGAGTTGTTTCAAATCGCGTTGCGCGATGGTGATGAAACCGACGATCAGGACATTGCCGACGACGGCGAGCCAGGCGAGCGGATGCGACCAGTGTGCCAGGCCCGCGGGGAGCAGCGGCATCGCGATTTGGATCAGCCCGTAGAGGCCGAACTTTTTCAGCACGCCGGCGTGAAGCATCGCAGCGGAACTCGGCGCGGCACCGTAGCCGAGCGGCGCCCACGTGTGGAACGGCCAGAGCGACACGAGAATGCCAAAACCAAACATGAGCAGCGCGAAGATGTTGCCCTGAAGCGTCTCGGCCAGCGGGCGCTCGAGCAACGCGGCGCGCATCGTGATGAGATCGAACGAGCGCGCGCCGGTTTTCACGTAGAGGGCGATCAGGCCGATGAGCGAGAGCATCGCGCCGGCGGTGAGATAGATCGTCATCTTCATGGCCGCGTAGCTGCGGTCACGTCCACCCCAGAGGCCGACCATGATAAACGTCGGGATCAGCGCGAGTTCGTGGAAGAAGTAGAAGAAGAACACATCCACGCTCGCGAACACACCCATCAAGCCACCCTGCATGACGAGCAGCAGCATGAGGAAGGTCTTGCGACGCTCGGCGTTGGATTGAATCGCGTAGAGACCGGCGGCGAGACCGACGAGGCCGGCGAGCACGAAGAGCGGGAGTGCGATGCCGTTGAGGCCGAGCATCAGCGAAATGCCCAGGCTCTCGAGTCCGGTGGAGTAACGCGTGAGAAACGCGTAGCCGTGCACCGGCGGCTGGGCGGAGAAATGCCACCACGTGTGCAGCGCCAGCAGCGCCGGCAGCGCGAAGCCGACATAGGCGAAGCGCGCGGACCAGCGTTCGGAAAGTCCGAAAGCAATGAGCAGCGCGACGGCGAGCGGAGTCGCGATCGAGACGAGAAGCGGATCGAAGGGCAGGTTGCTCATCGAGAAATCAGAGGATGCCGGTCACAAACAGCCACAGGACGATCACGCCACCGAAGAACCAGTAGACGTAGGCGTTGATCTTGCCGACATGCAGCGCGCGCGCGCCGAGGCCCATCAGGCCGACAAGGCCGGCGAGGCCGCGAATGACGAGGCCTGCGAGCAGCAGGCGCTCGAGCATGTTGAGGAACATGGCGAAACGGTCCTGCACTTTGGCGACGTAGTAGCCGTAAAGCGTATCGAACGAATTGCGCAGCTTGGTGAGTCCGCCGAAGAGCGCAGGAGACTTCTGCTGCAGCGTGTCCGTGGCGGCGGGCTTGTAGAGCGCGAGCGCGGCGCCGGCACCGATGAGCAGAATCGCTCCGCTCATCAGAAAAACGCCCAGACCTTCGGCATGCGGAATCTGCGACCAGACCGCGCGGAAGGATTCGCCGTAGATGAGTCCCCCACCCTCGTGCGTGGTCCAACCGCCGGCGACCGCAAGGATCGCAAGAACGACGAGCGGAGCGGTGAGCGTGAGGCCGCCTTCGTGCGCGTGCTCGGCGTGTTCGCTGCGCGGCGAGCCGAGGAAAACGAGTTTCCACATGCGGACCATGTAGAACGACGTGAGCACGGCCGTGAGCACGAGGATCATAAAGACGGCGGTATTCTTTTCCTGCGCGAGGTGAAGGATCGCGTCCTTCGAGTAGAAACCGGAGAGGAACGGAAAGCCGGCGATCGCAAGCACGCCGATCGTGAACGTGACAAAAGTGAGCGGCATTCTCTTCGCGAGCCCACCCATGCGGAAGATATCCTGCTCGTGATGGCAGCCGTGGATCACGGAGCCGGAGCCGAGGAACATGAGCGCCTTGAAGAACGCGTGCGTCGTCAGGTGAAACATCGCGGCGCCGACGCCGGCAGCGAGCACCATTTGGTGCGCGTGTTCGCCTTCACCGTGCGTGACCACGGTCGAGCCGAGGCCGAACGCGGCGACCATGTAGCCGAGTTGCGAGAGCGTGGAGTAAGCGAGGACCTTTTTGATATCGCTCTGCACGATCGCGCAGAGCGCAGCGTAGAACGCTGTGACGGTCCCGACCCACATGATGACCGTGAGCGCATCGGGCACCATCAGGACGTTGATGCGGCAAAGCATGTAGATACCGGCCGCGACCATCGTGGCGGCGTGGATCAAGGCGGAGACGGGCGTCGGGCCCTCCATCGCGTCGGGCAACCACACCTGCAGCGGGAGCTGCGCGGATTTGCCGACCGCACCGCAGAAGAGCAGGAGCGGAATCGCAGTGCTGAAAACGAGCGACCCGGCGTCCTGCTGCTCGGCGAGCGCGGAGAGATCGACGGTGCCGTTGGCCCAATAGCACATCAGGATGCCGAGGAGGAAACCGAAGTCGCCGACGCGATTGGTGATGAAAGCCTTCTTCGATGCGTCGGCGGCCGACTGCCGCTCGTGCCAGTGATTGATCAGCAGGTAGGAGCTGAAACCGACCAGCTCCCAAAAGATGAACATCATGAAAAGATTGTCGGCGAAAACGATGCCGAGCATCGAAAACATGAAGATCGAGAGCCCGCCGAAGAAACGCGCCTTGGCTTCGTCGTCGGCCATGTAGCCAAGGGAGAAGACATGCACGCAAAGGCCGACGATGCCGACGATGCTGAGCATGAGCGCAGCGAGATCGTCGAACTTGAAACCGAAGGACAGGACGAAGTCGCCCAACTGCAGCCACTCGAACGACAGCTCGAGGCGGTGACCTCCGTAAGCGAGCACGAGGCTGTTCCACGCGACGAAGAGCGCAGCGGCCACAGACACGGTGGCAGCCATCGTGCCGCGACGGCGCATGAACAAGGCAATCACCGCGGCCGACGCTAGCGGCACGAGCAGGATGCTGATGAGAGTGGCGGAAGGCGACATGGACGCGAAAGTGATCGGACGATTGGACGATCAGTTACACAGAGCGCACGGAGCGCGGCCCACAGAGGGCACGGAGGCCCGCGGGTTTTCGCAGCTCGATGAGAGGAGGTGGCTCTGGGTCATGATGGGATTTTCTCTGTTTTCTCTGTGTCTGTGCTCCGTGTTCTCTGTAACTTCCCGTGCCCGTCTCAATTTCTCAGGGAGTTGAGCTCGTCGACCTGCACGGTTCCGCGCTTGCGGAAGAGGGCGACGATGATGGCGAGACCGACGGCGACTTCGGCCGCGGCTACGGTAAGGATGAAGAACACGAAGACGTTACCGTCGGGCATGCCGTTGAAACGCGAAAACGCCACGAGCCCGAGGGTCGAAGCGACCAGCATCAACTCGAGGCCCATGAAGATCATGAGCGTGTTGCGGCGGATCAGGACGCCGAAGAAGCCGATCGCGAAAACGATCGCGCTGAGCAGCACGTAGGTGTCGAGGGTGGGCTCCATCATTTCGCGTCCTCCTGGCCTTCGATCTTCTTGCTGATGACGATGACGCCGAGCATGGCGATCAGGAGCAGGAAGCCCATGATCTGCACCGGCAGCAGATATGTCGTGAAGAGCTGGTAGGCGTAGAGTTTCAGCGATGCGCCCACGGGGGCGACCTCGGCAAGGGCGGCGTCATGCTGCGGCTGTTGCACCACCGTGAGGACGCCGATCGCGAGGACGGCGGCGGAGATCGCCGCCGCTGCGACCGGGATGCCTTTAAGCTTCGCTTTGCCGCCCGCCTGCACATCGAGCAGCATGATGATGAAAAGAAACAGCGCGACGACCGCGCCCGCGTAAACGAGGAGCAGCACGAACGCCAACAGGTAGGCGTCGAGCAGCACGAACAGACCTGCGACACCCACGAGGCTCAGGAGGAAACACATCGCGGCGTTGACCGCGTTCTTGTTCACGACGACGCCGACGGCACAGATCACCGTCAGCAGCGCGAAGAAGTTGAAGAGTAAGGAGCCCATTAGAAGCGAATAGCGGGTAGCGAGGAGTGAGCAGTGACAGGCAGCGCGGCGAAGTGCTCGCGGCTCGCTACTCGTTGCTCGCTACGTTCGGTTTTCATCTCAGTGCGACGGGTGTTCGGCAGCGGCGACCTCGGCGGCCTTTTTCTTGTCCCACTTGAAGTGCTGGTCGGGGAGCGTGCCGCCGAGTTCGTAGAGCTTGTCCTTGTGGTTCACCATTTCCTCGCGGGTGTAGCCGGACATCGAGAATTGGTTTTGCAGGAAGATCGCCTCCTCGGGGCAGACTTCCTGGCAATAGCCGCAGTAGATGCAGCGGAGCATGTCGATGTCGAAAGCCTTGGGGGCCTTCTCAACGTGCTCGCGGCCGGTGCCGGCGGGGATTTCGCCGGGCGTGATGCGGATCGCTTTCGGCGGGCAGACGAATTCGCAGAGCTGACACGACACGCATTTCTCACGGCCGTTGGGATCCTTCACCAGCGTCGGAACGCCGCGGTAGCCGGCGGGTATCTCCGGGCGCTGCTCGGGATACTCGAGCGTCTGCTTCTTGCGAACGAGATGCTTGAAGGTCGTCTTCAGTCCACCGAGCACCTGCGGGATGTAGGTGCGTTCGGCAAAGGAGAGAGGCTTACGTTCGACTTGGATGACGGCCATGACGGGAAAGGTGTTTATTGAACCACAAAGACACTGAGGGCGCAGAGCCCGAACCGAGGCAGCAGGGTATTCTCTGCGAAGTCTTTGTCTCTGTGGTTCATCATTTCTGAATGAACGCGATCGCGATCGCGTAGAAGATCAGGTTCGCGATGGAGAGCGGGAGAAGTTTCTGCCAACCGAGCTTCATCACCTGATCGTAGCGGAAGCGCGGGACCGTCCAGCGGACCCACATGAAGACGAAGATCATGAAGATGACCTTCGCGAGGAAGATGACGATCGACACGATGCCGAGCAGCAGCGGGTTGTCGGCGATGCCGATCCAGTTCGCGAACGTCGCGAGCGGCACCCACGGCAGCGGATTCCAGCCGCCGAAGAAGAGGAGGATGAACACCGCGGAGCCCACGATCATGTGCGAATACTCGGCGACGAAGAACAGCCCCCACTTGAACGCGCCGTATTCCGTGTGGAAGCTGCCGACCAGATCGGCCTCGGACTCGACGGTGTCGAACGGCTGCCGGTTGGTCTCCGCGAAGAGCGAGACGAGGAAGATGAAGGCCGAAACCGGCATCAGGAAACCAAACCACATGCCGCCCCAGAAACCGGGCTGGCTTTGGAACTCCACCACGCGGCCGAAGCCCAGCGTGGCATCGGTTCCGGGAGCGTTGATCCACAGGAACACCGGGACGACGGCGAGCGTCATCGAGAGCTCATACGAGATGAGCTGCGCCGAAGCGCGCACGGAGCCGAGGAACGGATACTTCGAGTTCGATGCCCAACCCGCGAGGATCAGCGAATAGACGCCGAGCGAAGAGATGGCGAAGACCGCGAGGATGCCGATGTCGATCGGAGCGAGGCCGATTGGGATCACGCGACCGGCCGCGTCGAGGTATGCGCCGAACGGCACCGCCGTGACGGTCGTGAGGGCGGGGATCATCGCGAGGATCGGCGCCGCGATGAAGTAGAACTTGTTCACGTGGCCCGGCAGCGAGTCTTCCTTGAAGAGCATCTTGCCGCCGTCGGCCATGACGTGAAACACGCCGAGCCGTTGGAGAAACGTGCCGACAAACGGAATCCATGCGACCCACGGCACGATGGCGCGATTGGGGCCGGGGCGATCCTGCACCCAGGCGGCGACCTTGCGCTCGGCCATCGAGCACACGCCCGCGATCGGGAAGATCACGAGGATCACCGCGAGGCCCTTGAGCAGGCCCTGCGCAATCGGATGCAGATTGAAAAAGAGATCGGCGAGCATGGCAGTGATGTCGCGTTAAGCGGGCGTGCCTTTTTGCGGCGTCGGAATGCCGGCCGCCGGCGGAACCGGAGCCGATGGCTTATAGTGCAGCGTCTCGCCCTCGACGAACGGCAGGCCGGCGAAGGGGGTGCTGTCGAGCAACAGCCCGGTGTCGGGCAGATTCGCAAACGTCACCGTGCCAAGCGCAGGCGCTTCGGCGGCGATGACCTTCCAGAGTGCGTTGATCTCGGACGGGATCGCACCACCGCCCGCTTCGGCGAGCAGTTTCGCGAGCACGGCGAGATCGTCGAACGCCTTGGCGAGACCAGGGACTGCGCGATGAAACTTCTGGAGACGGAATTGCTGGTTCACGAACGTGCCGCTCTTTTCGAAGACGGTCTGCGTCGGGATCACGACCTTCGCGATGGCCGACGTGGCGTTTTCGTGCGTGCCGAGATAGATCACGGAAATCTTGCCGATCTGCGAAACCGAGAGACCCGCCGCGGCGAGATCTTCGCCGACGGAGATCACGGTCTTCACCCGGCCGGCGTCGATCGCTTCGCCGAGCGCGGTGAGCCGCTGCTCCGGAAGTTTATCGATGAGGCCGGTGACGAGCGCGCCGCGAACGTTGGGATTGCGGTCGGCGGAGATGAGGAGCTTGTCGCCTTCACCCACGCGGCTGACGAGATACGCGGGCGCGTTGAGCGCAGTGGCGATTTTCTTGGTGAGAAATTGCTCCTCGACCGAGGACCGACCCGAGCCCGCGACCGCGACGGAGCCCGACGCGAGAAGGACCTTGGCTTGAGTCAGTGCATCCTCGAGCGCGACTTGGGCCGCGAGGCGGCTCGAGTCGTTGACCTGTTTGTAGAGCACGCGGCCGCTGTCAGCCATCCACGTGTCGTTCACCTCGTCGTTACGACGCGGCGTGATGCGGTAGATGATGCCTTCGCGCGACCAGACGACAGTGTTGGCGCCAACGGACGATTCGGTGTCGATGCTGTTCGTCTGCTTCAGGAACCAGACGCGCATCTTGAAACGGAAATCCGTCGAGGTAAGCGCGCCGACCGGGCAGATATCGACGGTGTTGAGCGAATAGTTGTTGGCCAGCTCGTGACCGGGATAGCACGTGAGCGTGGAGTAGCTGCCGCGGTCGACGAAGCCGAGCACGTCGTCCTTCGCGACCTCCTTGGAGAATCGGATGCAGCGGGAGCAGAGGATGCAGCGCTCGTCGTCGAGCGTGACGCGCGGGCCGAGCTGGGTGCGCTTCGGCTTCACGTTTTTCTGCTCGATATAGCGCGAGTAGCCGCGGCCGTATTGCGTGGATTGTTCCTGCAGCTTGCACTCGCCGGCCTGATCGCAGATCGGGCAGTCGAGCGGGTGGTTGATGAGGAGAAACTCCATCACGCCCTCGCGGCAGTCCTTCACGAGCGGAGTGTTGGTGC
The DNA here is from genome assembly GCA_023410155.1 of Verrucomicrobiota bacterium. GTDB lineage: Bacteria > Verrucomicrobiota > Verrucomicrobiia > Opitutales > Opitutaceae > Opitutus. The sequence goes on from JAEYQF010000049.1 coordinate 21,704, forward strand.
GGATGTGGAGACCGGGCGTGGCGTTGGTGCCGCAGCCGATCTGCGGACGCGGGATCCAGTTGATCTTCTGCTTGCCAGTCGCCGGGTCCATGATCGGCGCCTTCGTGGCGGGATCGACCGCAGGCATGCCCATTTCGACGAGGCACATGCGGCAATTGCCCACCACCGAGAGCTTCGGGTGATAGCAGTAGTGCGGCACGTCGACGCCGACGAGGCGCGCGGCCTCGATGACGTTGGTGCCCTTGGGCACGGCGACTTCCTTGCCGTCGATGTTGACGGTGACGAGGTCGGGTTTGGCAGGCTGAATCATTTCGGAAAATTCTGATTAACCACGGAGGCACAGAGCACACAGAGAGATACCTCTGTGGATGAACTCTGTGACCTCTGTGTCTCTGTGGTTCATATCAACTCAGACGAGTTCGAACGCACCCTCGGGCTTGGGCGCTTTCTTGGCCTCGTGGTAGGTTTTGAATTCGTCGCCGAACTTCGCGAGGAAGCTCTGCGTGGGCCACGAGCATGCTTCGCCGAAGGCGCAGATCGTGCGGCCGGGAATCTGATCGGCCACGCTCTTGAGCAGCGTGGCGTCCTCGGCGCGCGCGTCACCGTGCACCATGCGACTCGTGATGCGCTTCATCCAGAGCGAACCTTCGCGGCAGGGCGTGCACTGGCCGCAGCTCTCGTGGGAGTAGAACGCGTTAATGTTGGCGAGCGCCTCGACCATGTTGACGGAGTCGTCCATCACGATCACGCCGCCGGAGCCGCCCATCGTGCCGACCATCGCGAGCGAATCGAAATCCATCGGCACGTCCTCAACGCCCCAGTCATAGTCGACCATGTCGGCGCCGACCTTGCGCTTGCCATTGTAACGCTCGCCGAAGCGCATGATCTTCGCGGACGAACCGCCGGGAATCACGGCCTTGAACGTGCGACCGGGCAGCGGGCCGCCGCAGACATCGTTGAGCAACTGGCCCATCGTGATTTTGCCGGCCTCGAATTCATAATAACCCGGGCGCTGCACGTGCCCGCTCACGCAGAAGATGCGCGTGCCGGTGTTGTTCGGCGTGCCGATCTTCGCGTAGGCGTCGCCGCCGTGCTCCGCGATATACTTAACGTGACACAGCGTCTCCACGTTGTTCACGATCGTCGGGCACTGATACAGGCCGAGCACCGCAGGGAAATACGGCGGCTTGATGCGCGGATTGGCGCGCTTGCCCTCGAGTGACTCGATGAGGCCGGTTTCCTCACCGCAGATGTAGGCGCCCGCGCCGCGGTGGACGAAGATGTCGCACGAGTAGCCGGTGCCGAGGATATTCTGGCCGACGAAGTTCTTGTCGCGCGCTTCCTGGATCGCCTTCTCGAGAATCCGCGCGCCATAGGGCATCTCGCCGCGGATGTAGATGTAGGCCTGCTTCACGTTGTTCGCGAAACACGAGATCATCGTGCCCTCGATCAACTGATGCGGATCCTGGTGGATGATGTAGCGATCCTTGAACGTGCCGGGCTCGGACTCGTCGGCGTTGACGATCAGGTAGATCGGCTTGCCGCTCTTGCGATCAACGAGACCCCACTTCACGCCGCAAGGGAAGCCCGCGCCGCCGCGACCGCGAAGGCCAGATTTCTTCACCTCGTCGATCAGCTCCTGCGGCTGACGGGTGACGGCTTTCTTGAGAACTTCGTAACCGCCATTGCGCACGTAGCAGTCGATGTCGTTGGTGTAACCCGGCTCATCGATGTGCTGGAAAATGATGCGGCGTTGTTCGGGTGCGGGCATGTCGAGATTTTGGATTTCGGATTTTCGATTTCCCGATCAGCGGCGTTGCGCGGCCTCTTTCTTGATCTGGTCGGCGAGCTGCTTGGCTTTGGCGCAGTCCACTTTCTCGTGCAGGTCGTCGTCGATCATCACCACGGGGGCGGTGCCGCAGCTGGCGAGGCACTCGACAAACTCGATCGTGACTTCGCCGTCGGGCGAAATCTCACCGCGGTGCGTGTTGAATTCCTGCTCAAACGTCTCGCAGGTTTTGTAGCCGCCCATGAGCGCGCATGAGAGCGTGCGGCAAACCTTGACGTGCCGGCGACCGATCGGCTTGCGCCGGAACATCGGGTAGAACGTCACGACTTCGTAGACGTTGATCGGTGCGATCTCGAGCTTCGTGGCGATCCACGCGATCGCTTCCTCCGGGATGTAGCCGATGTCCTCCTGAATGAGGTGCAACAGCGGCAGTGTGGCGCTGCGCTTGACCGGGTAGTGCGTGATGACCTCGTCGATCTTGGCGAGGGTTTCAGGTTTCAGATTCATTGCAGACGGTGGCGAGTAGCGGGTGGCGAGTAGCGAGTGGCCCGCAGCCGCCGACGTTGAAGAATGATATGGGTGATTTTTATGCTCACTACTCGCTACTCGATGCTCACTACTGTTTTCACCGGTCGCACTCGCCCATCACGAAATCGAGCGAGCCGAGCAGCGTGACGACGTCGGAAACGAGATTTCCCGGGCAGATTTTCTGGAGGATGGAGAGATTGCAGAACGAGGGTGAGCGAATCTTCAGGCGATACGGCACGCCTCCGCCCTGGCTCACGATGTAGAAGCCAAGGATGCCCTTCGGATTCTCCGCTTCGAAATACACCTCGCCGGGCGGGATCTGCGGGCCGGTGGTCACGATCATGAAGTTCTGGATGAGCTCTTCCATGGAGGAGAGCACCTTGTCCTTCGGTGGAGCGAAAATGCGCTTCGCGTCCGTGGCATACCACGGGCCCTCCGGCATGGCTTTGATGATTTGGCGGATGATGCGCACCGACTGGCGCATCTCTTCGCCGCGGACGAGATAGCGATCGTAGCTGTCGCCCTTCGTGCCCACGGGCACGTCGAACTCATACTGCTCGTAACCGGAGTAAGGCTTGTCCTTGCGCAGATCGAGCGCGATGCCGGAGCCACGGAGATTCGGGCCGGTGATGCCGTAGGCGATCGCATCTTCCTTGGTGATGACGCCGACGTCCACGGTGCGATCGAGGAAGATCTTGTTGCGCGTGAGCAGCGCGAGGATCTCCTCCAGCGCGCCATCGAACTGATCGCAAAACTTACCCACGCGATCGAGCCAGCCGTCAGGAATGTCACGCGAGACGCCGCCGATGCGCGTGTAACTGGTGGTGAAACGCGCGCCGGTGAGTTCTTCGAAGAGTTTATACAGGTGCTCGCGTTGATTGAGCGAAAGCACGAGCACGGTCCACGCGCCGACATCCAGACCGAACGCACCGAGGCCCATCAAGTGTGACGAGATGCGCGCCATCTCCGCGGTGAGCACGCGAATCGCCTGGCAACGTGGCGGGACCTTCAGGCCCGCCAGATTTTCGACCGCGATCGCGTAGGCCATGTTGTTGGCCAGCGGGGCGAGGTAGTCCAACCGGTCCGTGTAAGGCACGAACTGGTTGTAGGTCATGTTCTCCGCGATCTTTTCGTCGCCGCGGTGCAGGTAGCCGACGACCGGGTCGATCTTCGTGATGATTTCGCCATCGAGCTCCATCTGGAGCCGGAGCACACCGTGCGTCGATGGGTGCGAGGGGCCCATCGAGAGCGACATCGCCTCGGACCCGTATTCGACGCTCGCGCCAGGTTGCGCGTTGGCGTTGGTCGCGGCGGCGGCCTTGGCGGCGGTATCGGGAACGGAAAATTCGGTAGCCATGGTCTGTCTAAGGGGCGCGCGGCTTATTCGGGTTTCTTGCGGCGTTCGTTCCAGCTCTCGTCCTTGGCGCGCGGCTCGGCTTCGCCCAAATTGATCTCGCCCATCGAGGCGACAAACGGGCCGCCGGCCATCGGGGCAGCGATCACCTTGGCGTCGGTTTCCTCGGCGATGTCGAGCGCAGGAAGTTCGGTCTCGATGCCGGCCAACGGGAACTCTTTCCGGAGAGGGTGATACGGATAACCGTCCCACATCAGGATGCGGCGCAAGTCGGGATGTCCCTCGAACTTGATGCCGAACATGTCGAAGCACTCGCGTTCGTGCCAGTTGGCGCCGGCCCAGAGATCGACCACACTGGGCGCGACCGGGTTATCGTCCGGTCCATCACAAAACGCCGCCACGCGCACGTAGTCGCGCTTCGTCGTCGAATACAGATGGTAAACCACGGCAAACCGCGGCGACGCACCCGCAGCCCAGTCGATCGCGGTGACGTCGCACAGGAAATCGAAGCTGTGCGTGTCGCGCAGTGTGCGCAGCACGGCTTTCAACTCGGTGAGCGGCACATTCACGGCCGGGCAATCGGCACTCGCACGATCGGTGACGAGCGGAAAGCTGGCTTTGATAGCGGAGAGGGCGTCGGCGGAGGCAGACATTGCAGTGAGCAGGATCGGTTGACGTGGCAGGATCAGGCCGAGGCCTTGAACAGCCGCTTCGAAGCGGGCTCACGTTTGATCTTCTCCTGCAATTTGATCAGCGCATCGAGCAGCGCTTCCGGACGCGGCGGACAGCCGCTGACATACACATCGACCGGCACGATGCGATCCACACCTTGGAGCGTCGCGTAGCTGCGATACATGCCACCGGAGCTGGCACATGCGCCCATCGCGATCACCCACTTCGGCGAGGTCATCTGGTCATAGATGCGCCGCACTTGGGGCGCCATCTTGTAAGTCACCGTGCCCGCCACGATCATGCAATCGGACTGGCGCGGCGAAAAACGCATCACTTCTGCGCCGAAACGCGCGATGTCGAAGCGCCCGTTACCCACCGCCATCAGCTCGATTGCACAACACGCCAAGCCCATCGGCATCGGCCACACGGAATTCGTGCGGATCCAGTTAATGACCGCGTCCGCGCGGGACACGATGACCTCTCCCTCGATCTTGCGATCGTAAGCGAGTTCGGTGTTCGAAGAGACCATGGCGATCAGGTTAAGCTAAAGGGAAAATCCTTCAAAGGGTTGTGCTAGCGTAGGGAGCGTGCAAGACGGTTTTAGTAAAAGTTCGTCAAGCCCCTCCGAAGCCGCTTGTGCGCAGGTAATTCTGCGCGCCAGAGCCGTGTTCGACCCCACCCGGACCCGCGCATCCCGGTAACCTCTCCGCGCGTAGCAACCTCGTGCGTTTTGAGAATGCAACTTCGCGAGCAGCGTGCCAACCTGCCCTCCCAATGATTCCGCCTGCCCGTCTCCGGCTCTGCCTCGCCAGCTTGGCGGTCCTGATTGCGGTCGGTGCGACCGGTTGCCGGCGCACCTCCACCCCGCCCGCGGCTGACGGCACTCGCCCCAGCTCACAGCGCCTTTCCGCCCCCGCAAAGCTGGACCTCGAGTTCCTCACCCCGTCCCCGATCGGCAACCCTGCCTCGCCCACGCAACCGCCTTGGATCGCCCACGTTTTCCCGGTCGATCTCGATCGCGACGGCCGCCTCGACGCCCTCGCCTGCGAATCGCGCGAGAGCAAGATCATCTGGTTCCGCCAGCTCGCGAACGGCGCGTTTGAAGAACACGTCCTCGCGTCCGGTATGCGCGCGCCCGTCCATGTCGAGGCCGCCGACATGAATGGCGACGGTCATCTCGACGTGCTCGTCGCCAGCATGTCCGAGGTCTTTCCCAACAACGACCGCATCGGTGCTGTGTTCATCCTCGAAAACGACGGCCGCCAGAACTTCACGTCTCGGCTGGTGTTGGACAACACCTCGCGCGTCGTCGACGTGCGCGCCGCCGATCTCAACGGCGACGGCAGGATGGACCTCGCGCTCGCGCAGTTCGGTTACGATCAGGGCGAAGTCACCTGGCTCGAACGCACCGGGCCTTGGGAGTTTCGCCGGCACGTGCTGCTCGAACTCTCCGGAGCCATCAACACGTGCGTAGGCGACCTCGATGGCAACGGCACGCCCGACTTGGTCGCCCTCATCTCACAGCAGTGGGAGGAAATCTTCATCTTCCTCAACGACGGCCGCGGCAACTTCACCTCCAAGCGCGTCTACGGCTCCACCAACGAAGACTACGGCAGCAGCGGCATCGCCCTCCACGACCTCAACCGCGACGGTCGCCTCGACATCCTCTACACCAACGGCGATGGCTTCGGCCCCGCCGCCACGCCCGGCCCGCGCCCGTGGCATGGCGTGCAGTGGCTCGAAAACAAGGGAGCCGGCAACTTCCGCTACCATCGCATCGGCGCCCTGCCCGGCGCCTACAGCCCGGTGCCCGTGGATCTTGATGGCGATGGTGCGACCGATGTCGTCGCGTCCTCCGCCTACGCTGATTGGGGCAACAAGAACCGGAACGTCGTTTCGCTGATGTGGTTCAAGAACGACGGCCAGATGAACTTCGAGGCCCGCGCCCTCGCCACCACGCCACGCGACCTGATCACCCTCGCCGCGGGAGACTTCGACGGCAACGGCCAGCCTGTCCTCCTCACCGGCGGCTTCTACATCTACCCGCCCTACATCGAACTGAGCCGCCTCACGCTCTGGCGCCGCACCCACCCCTGACCACTGCCAATGCGTCCGAAATTCCTGTTCGCCCTCGCCCTGCTCGTGCTTGCTCTCGCCGGTGGTGCGGCCGTGTGGTGGTGGCAATCCGCCGCGCAAGACCAGTCCGTTGCCGCCGCCGCGATTCCGCCCGCTCCGCCGCTCGACGGTCTGCATCCCGCGCTGCGTGAAGAACTGCACGCCGCCGAAGCCAGAGCCCGCTCGCTCACGGGCTCGACCGCCGGCCTCGCCGACCTCGCCACACTGTATCATGCCAATGGATACCTGGAGCAGGCGATGAGCTGCTACACCGCTCTCGCCGAACTGCAGCCGCGCGAGGCCCGCTGGCCTCATTTGCACGCCACGATTCTCGCCGGTTACGGAGAAGTCGAAGCTGCGCTCTCCCTCTGGCAACGCACCGTCGAACTCGCGCCTGACTATCTCCCGGCGCGGCTCCGCCTCGGCGACGCCGCGCTCAAGGCCAACGACCTCGCCACCGCCAAGACCGCCTACGACGCCGCACTCAAACAGGCGCCCAACGATCCCTATGCGCAGCTCGGCCTCGCGCGTCTCGATCTCGAGGCCGGACGCGACTCCGCCGCCCGCCCCCGACTCGAGGCCATCGTCCGCCAGACCAATTATCAACTCGGCTACGATCTGATCGTCTCGCTCTACGAACGCACCGGCGAACGTCAGCGCGCCGCCGCCATCCGCGGCGCCGCCAAGGCCTCCGGCGCCTACCGCGATCCGCCCGACCCCTGGGCCGACGCGCTCATGGAGAAATGTTACGACTCGTATCGCCTCGCGATTTCCGCCGGCGCCATCGCGCGCACCGGCGACACTCCGGCCGCACTTCGCCTGCTCGAACGCGCCGTATCCCTCGCGCCCGAAGATGTCTCCGCACATTTCCAACTGGGTGGACTCTACGCGCAAACCGGCCGCCTCGATGCCGCCCGCGATCAATTTCACCGCTGCGTCACGCTCTCGCCTGAGTTCTCTGACGGCTGGACCAATCTCAGCGAAACGCTCGCGAAAATGGGCGACCAAACAGGATCCGCCCGCGCCCTCGCCTCCGGCTTGAGCCACTGCCCCACCTCGCCCGGGCTCCATCTCCTCCGGGCCCGGCGACTCCGCGAAGCCGGCCGCAACGACGAAGCCCTCGCCGCCTATCGCTACTCGATCCAGCTCCGCCCCAACGAACCGCCCACGTATCTCGAACTCGGCAACCTGCTCGTCTCGATGGGCCGCGCCGAAGAAGGCATCGAGCAGATGCGCGCCGCCCTCGCGCTCGACCCCGCCGATCCGCACGCGTTGACCGTGATGGCTTACAACTCGATCTCCCTCGGTGACCGCGAGGAGTCCGTGAAATGGCTCAACCGCATCGCGCAACAACCGCGCACGTCTGCCTCCGCGTTTCAGCAACTACAAGACCTCTTCCGCCAAAAATTCGGCGCCCCCGCTCCGATCACCCGCTGACCTTTGCCCCCTTCGCGTGAGGAAAAAGCAAGCCTCCCGCCACGGCCGCAAAGGTCGCCACGAACCGGGACACAGCGCGCACCGAGTCGTGCCTAGGTGAGGACCGGGTCACGACGATGTCCGGATTGAGTCGGAGCAATGTGCGGCTCGACTCGCGCCTGAGTGCGGCTCGACTCGTGCCTCAGTTGCCGCGATTGCGAAACGTCAGCACCTGTCCATCGCGCTGCACGAACATGAGCCCCGGGCGGGGGCCGTTCTCTTCGATTGTGATCTGCGCGACCTCACCCGGCACGACCAAACCCGAGCGTGACGCCGGCTCGGCGACGAATCCGCCCCGGCCGTCGCCGAGCAAGAGCTGACTCACGCCCCCGCCGAAACGCCCCACGGGCGCCGGCGTCGAGTAGAGATTCTGGCCCGCGACCAGGTCCAGCGCCCCATCGGCATCCAGATCCGCCACCGCGAGCTGCACGATCGGCGCGAGCTGAGCCAGACGTGGCAACGGCTGGAATTTCCACGTGCCATTCGGCTGGCTGAGGAAAACGCCGCTCAACAATTCTGTGACGGCGAAGCGACGCGCCGCCGCCACTCGTTGTGCCCCGAGGACTTCGTCGAGTGTCGCACGCGCATAGACATCGTTTTTCGGAAAGCGCCGCATCACGGTTTTGACTCTCGCGGCCAGTTCAGGACGAGTTTCCCACGGGTAGACTTTTCCTGCGTCCCAGCGCGCCTCAACCGCGAGCGTGCCACCCGCGCCAAAGTCGCCGACGTAGGTCAACGCTGGCTCAGCGCGGCTCGCGCGGTAGCGCGTGTTGAGTCCGAGATTTCCGAGGGCGAGATCCGGACGCCCATCCCTGTTGAAATCGCCCGCCGCGAGCGATTGCCAGAGTCCGGTGCCTGCCGCCGCAAAGCCGGCGCGCTCGGTCCAGTCCTCGAGCGCGCGACCGTCGCGATTGTGGAAGTAGTGAACTGCACCCCACGATTCGGCGACCACCAGGTCGAGCCATCCATCTCGATCGAGATCGACCCAAAGCGCGGCATTCACCCGCCCCAACCTGCGGAGCTCCGGTGCGACCGAGTCCGTGATGTCCTGCTCGACCGAGCCCTCTATCCGCACGAGTCGCGCCGGACCCGCGAGAGGCGCGAGTGCGCTGGTGCCTGCTTCGATTTCGCCTGCGACGAAGGTGGTCTGGGAGCCGCTGCGATCAAAGTCGGCAGCGGCACGCACGGGCGCGGCCGCGACCGGCGGACCCGTGCGGGCGCCAGTTTGCTCGAACCGAGTCAGTGCCCGATGCGGCGTGGTAGTCGGAGAAGCGGACGGTTCCGTGATCACGAAGCGGTGATCAGCGGGCAGATCTTCGAGGGTTTGCCGAATCCCGCTTGGCCACTCGATCGTGAGCCGTGCGATGCGGTCGTCGTTGCCCAGACCGAAGTGCGCGACGGGTTCGCTCGCGGAAAGATACCCGCGCGCCAACGAGAGCTCTCGCACTTGGACGCCGCTGGCGGTCTCGATGCGAAGCTTCGCGCCGATGCCGTCGCGATTGGAGCGCGTGCCGCGGAGTTTGATGAGCGTGCGGCGACCCGAAGCGCTGTCGTTGCGGAGCACGGTGGGCCCGCGCTCGAAATTGCCGAATACGAGGTCGAGGTCGCCGTCGCCATCGAGATCCGCGAGCGCGGAGCCGAAACTCACGCCGACTTGGCCGAGGCCCCACGCGGCGCTCACGTCTTCGAAATCGAGTTCGCCGCGATTGCGAAATGCGAGATTGGCCTCCGCGAGCACCGGGCTCGAGCGGACCATGCGGCGCGACTCGGTCATGCTCTCGGCACCCATGATGCGGTCGAGCAGGTCGACGTTGTGATACTCGCGCATCATGCCGTTCGTGAGGTGGAGATCGAGGCGTCCGTCGTTGTCGAGGTCCTCGAAGCGCACCGACCACGTCCAGTCCGAGGCAGGCACCCCGGCGAGATACGAGGCCTCCTGCACGCGACCCAGGCCTGTGTTCACGTAAAGCATGTTGCGCATGTATTGCGGCGCCTCGGCCGGATCGCGCGGCGGTAATTGGGCGCGGGCACGGGAGACGGCCATGCCGCGTTGATCTTTTTCGCGACTGGTCGCGGGCATGTCGGCGACGAAAAAATCGACCAGACCGTCGTTGTTCACGTCGCCGAGATCCGCACCCATCGCATAATACGGCATGTGCGGCACGACGCGGTGAATGACGTCGGTGAAGGTCCCGTCTCCATTATTTCGATACAGCCGATCGGGCACGGCGTAATCGTTGGCCACGTAGAGATCGGGCCAGCCGTCGCCATCGTAGTCCCACCAGGTAGCAGAGTGGCCGGCGGTCTCGCCCGAGATGCCGGCGCCGGCGGTCACCTCCACGAAGGTGCCATCGGCGCGATTGCGGAGGAGGCGGTCGACGCGACCGTGCGGCTGTTTACCCGCGTCGAGAAGATTGGTCTGCACATACACATCCAGCCAGCCGTCCCGGTCATAGTCGGCGAATGCCGCCATGCCGCTCGAGTCCACGATCGCGAGACCCCGCGCGGAGCCTTCCTCGCGAAACGTGCCGTCGCCTTGGTTGATGAAGAGGAGATTGGGCGCGGCGAAACGGCAGACGTAGAGGTCGGGGCGACCGTCATTGTTCACATCGGCGAAAGTGGCCCCCTGCGTCCACTCCGAGGGCGCAGCGCTGTCGCCAAGCCCGAGCCAGCTCCGGGCGCGATCCGTCCAGCCGGCAGTGCCAGGAGACAGTCCGGACTGGTCGGTGACGTCCTCAAACTTCCAGCCGCCGAGATTCCGAAAAAGACGGCTCTTGCCGACCTTACTGACCACGAAAACGTCGGGCCGGCTGTCGCCGTCGTAGTCCGCGATCGCGACTCCGGTGCCGATCGCTCCGTAAACGAGCTCCTGATAACGCTGATCCCACATGCGCGGATCGTCGTAAGCATTCGTGGCGACAATTCCCGTCTCCGTCTCCGGCAGCTCGCGGAACATCGTCGCGCCCGGCGACCCCGTCGGTGCGGCGAGCGGAGACTTGATCACGTCCGCGGCGCCGAGGGGCTGAAGCGAGGCGAGCCCGGCAATCAGGAGCGCGAAACGTGACCAGGGTTGGCCGGCGAAATCTGGCAGCAATCTCATCGCTCACCTCCTTGTGCCGCTTGCAGGTGACGGTTCAACCATTCCGCCAAGGCCAAGTGCTCGGCCGCGGTGTCATTGTCGCCGCGCTTGCGCAGCAGACTGGCCAGATCTTCGTGCAACTCGCTCGTTACCGGTCCGCTGGCCGCCATTGCCTCCATGAACCGGATGCTGTTTCTCTCGTCGCCCCGCTCAGCATACCAAGCCTGCAGCCGCGCATTGTTTTCGAACCCGCGCGGGTTGGCTGCATGGGCGGCGAGCATCAGGGCGAGCGCCTCGTCCTTTTCTCCACGACGCAACAACTGGTCCACCACGGGCGCGAGCGCGCCCTCGTCATCGGGGTTGGTGAGGAGGATATCGCGCCACTTTCTTTCCGCGCCCTCGGTGTTGCCACTCGCGAGCAGCGATCGCGCGTGCAGGTGGCGGGCACTCAGGCTGCCGGGGTAGCGCTCCTCCAACCCGGCGAAGAAACGCACGGCCTCGGCCTGGCGTCCGGGCACGGACCAGAGCGCTCCCAGCAACATGTAGGTTTGCACGTAGTAGGGATAACGTTCCGCGGAGTTCCGCAACTCCTGCTCCGCCTCGGCAGCGCGGCCCAGATTCATCAGCAGGAAGGCTCGTTGTGCCGCGAGTTCCGGTCCCGGAGGCATCAGTGCGTTCGCTCGCGTGTGATAGCTGAGGGCGCGCGCGAACTCACCGGATTGCGCGCAGGCGGCCGCAGCCTGAAAGCAGCGGTCGCCCGAGGGCGAGTCGTCAGCCGCCTTGCAAACGAGCGCAATCGCCCCGGCCAGCTCCCGCGGCTCGGACAGCCTCATCTCCACCCGCGCAATCTGCTCCTCGATGCGCAGTCGGTCTTCAGCAAACGTCAATCGCCCGGTGAAAGGTGGACGCCTGGTCAGCTCGTCCATGTGGCGCAGCATCGCGAGGCGTCCGAGATCAGTATAGCCAACCTGCTGCGCGCACGCTGCGGAATCCAGCCAACGCAGTGGCCGCTCCCGATCGGGAAAGAGCGCTCTATCGGCCGCCCCGGCCAGTTCGCGCCCCAAGACGAAATTCCCCTCCCATGTGAGATGGACGTGCTCGAAGAAGAACTCGGTTCCTGCGATCGCACCGGTCGCATCCCCGCTGGACCCGAGAACTGTGTCTGCCTCGACCAGATGAACGTTTCCGGAAGAACTCCGTGCGAGCGAACGGATGATCTCGTTAATGCGTGCGTCGGCTCGGAACCTGAGGGCGTCGTCTTGCAGAGCTTGGAGGAAGAACCCCCGAGCCGCAGCCATGTCGCCCACCTGCTCCTTCGCGCGCCCGAGCAGAAAAGTCGCCGGCGCCCAGCCAGGGTTCTGCTGCACCAGCGTTTCCAGGGCGTCCATCGCATGGTTGGCGCTGCCGACACGCAGTCGGCGGGCCGCTGACTCCGCGATCGCCACGGCTGCGCTGTCGGGTTCGACGACGGAGGCGAAGGGCGCACTGTCGCGAAGGTTGACCGCCACGGTCGAAAGCACGACCGGGACACCAGCCGCCTCGGCGGCGCGGAGCATGTCGGCCAAGTTCCGTTCGAAATTATCATACACCTGCGCGAGCCGCCCATCATCGGGACCAACCCGGTGACCAGCGAACGTCTGCATGCCCCGCCATTCCGCGAAGCTTGTTCCGCTGCCGACCAATCGTTCGATCAATTGCCCGGTGCGGGTCTGCCGCAGCCAGATGGTGGCTCGGATGAGCGACAGCGGAAGCATCCGTCCCCCCGGCGTTGAGCCGGGGCCAAACGGCCCCACGACCTCGTTGTTGCCGGTGTAGATAACCAACAAATCCGGCGCATGCCGAAGCGCCTCGGTGACGATCAGGCGGATGGCGTGGGAGTTGATCGCGGTCACTCCCAAGTTATACACCTCGAACCGATCACGCGGGTGCACCGACTCGAGGTGCGCCTTCAGCTGAGGCGCGATGCCGAAGGCAGGTTCCGGCACTCCCATCGCGGCACTTTCGCCGATCACGAAGATGCGCCGCGCACCAGGCGGCTTGTTCGCGGCCATGCGGAAGTTGACCGGCTTCAATCCGAACGACGCCGGCAGGAATGTCTCCGTGAACCGAGGATTGGTCCTCACCTGATCAGGCCGCTCGTCTTTGATAAAAAAACGCGGGTCTCTGCCAAAACCGGCCAATCGCAAGGCCAGCTCGAAGCCGCCGCATACGATCAGCGGCGCGCCCACCGCGAGCACGACTCGCAGCAGCCATACTGGCGTGCGCCGTCCCGGAGAGGCTGAGTCAGCCGGCTTTCCAGACGGTCTCATCGCGCATCCGGCGACAGCCAAACCGTGCGTTCATCGCCTCGGAGCGCCTGGTCCGTCGCTTGGCCCGACGCCCAGCGCACGCGGACGCGGCGGGGAGGGTTCTCTTCATCGTATCCAACAAAGCATGACGTCGCTGACTGGGAGAAATAACTCGCCCCTAGGCTCACCCACCCCGTGCGGGAACGTCCGTTCGCAAACTCCACCGTCACCTGCGCCCCGGCAACGTCGGCCGCTTTCGCACTCTCGAGGTTAAATGCCAGCGACCGGCGCTCCGGCCGGCCCTCATTGCGCAGAGCCAGAGTCGTGCTGTTGTTGCGCGTCAAAAACAAATCCGGCCACCCGTCCTCATCGAAATCGAGCACGCACGCGGCCTTCGCGTCACCGGGGATCGTCACACCGCTTTCGATCGGGGCGATGGCGCGGAATCTGCCCTGGCCATCACCGACGAGCAATTGTCCGATGCCCCCCGAAAAACGGCCAGCCTGCTGGATGGGAGCGTAGGAATTCTGCGCCAGCACGATGTCCTCATGGCCATCACCATCGAAATCCGCGCACGCGATGCCCTGGGCCGGAGCGATCTGCGCAACGCGCGGAAGCGGTTCAAACCGCCACGTGCCATCCGATTGACTGAGAAAAACACCCGAGGAGAAGTTGGTCGCTTGGAAACGTTGCGCGGCCGCGATCGCATCCGCCCCGAGGATCTCCTCCAACGTGGCTCGGGCAAATGCGTCCGTGCGCGGGAATCGGCGCAGCACGAAGGGGATCTTGCTGCCGAGAACCTTCGCCGTGCGTCGCGGATACAAACGGTCACCTTCTTGATATGCCTCCACGATCTGCGGACCGCCCGAGCCGCCGAAGCGGCCGTAGTAGATCGAAGCGGGATGCTCGGCGCTCGCGCGATACGGTGTATTCAGGCCGACATTACCCGCGACGAAATCGGGGCGTCCGTCGCCGTTGAAATCTGCCATGGCGAGCGAGCTCCACCAGCCCGTGCCGGCAGTCAGGAAACCAGCGCGCTCGCTCCAGTCTTCGAAGCCGGTGCCCTCCCGGTTTCGGAAACAGCGCACTGGGCCCCACTCTGTCGCGAGCACAAGGTCCGCCCAGCCGTCGTCGTCGAGATCGGTCCACAACGCGGCGGTCACGAGCCCTGCTTCACGCAACATCGGCGCGAGAGTGTCGGTGGCGTCCTCGAACTGGCCGCCTCGATTGAGCAACAGCGCACTGCGAGGCGACAGCGGATACTTTCCCGGCAGATTTCGCCCGCCGACGAACAGATCCAGCCGCCCATCCCGGTCGATATCGACCGCCGCCAGCGCACCCACGCTGAGGCGCAGATCGCCAAACACGGCCTCTGGTGCCGGAGAGAATCCGCCGTCGGGAGTTCCCTGAAACAAGCGCAGCCGTAATTCGTTCGCCGCGCTCGCCAGGGCGGCACTCGTGGCCGCGACCACCACGTCGTGTCGGTTGTCACCGTCCGCATCGAACACCAGCAACGGACCGGCTGGCACGCCGGCGGGCAACGCGAGTGCTGGGAGCGACTGCGCCGCACCGGCCCGGCCGGATGAGACACTCAATCGCCGCGGCGGCTCCGCCGAGGTGCCGCCCACGAGGATCTCCATGCCCCGCGCGCGCGTGTTCACCACGGCCGCAGCCGGGCCACGCCGGTGAAACGTCACCGGGACGAATGCCTGGCGGACGTTCTCCTCACTGTTTTTTTCCCGGGTGGAGATGCGCAGGCCACTGTCCTGTGTCGGAGCTGCGAACAGCGGCGTGACGGGCGGCTTCGAATCCTCCGGTGTGGGTGCAACCGCCTCCTGCCCCGGCTCGGTGATGGTATAGCGGCGATCTCCGGGAAGATCCGTGAACACCTGGCGGCGACCGCTCGGCCAGTCGACTATCAGCTTCGAGATGCGGGCATGCTCGCCGAGGCCGAAATGCAGCAACGGTTCGCTCGTCGAGAGATACCCGCGGGCGAGGACCAGATCTCGGACTTGCACGCCTGCGTCTGTCTCGACGGTGACGCGCGTGCCCACGCCAAATTTGTTCGAGGCCGTGCCGCGGAGCGCAATCAAGACACGGTGGCCGCCTGCTGCGTCATTGCGCAGGACCGTCGGCGGCTCCTCGTAGTTGGAATACACCAGATCGAGATCTCCGTCGCCATCGAGGTCCCCGAACGCGGCGCCGAAACTGACTCCCATGTGAGCGAGACCCCAAGCGGCGCTGACATCCTCAAATCGCAGGTCACCGAGATTGCGGTAGGCGAGATTCTGTTCGTTGAGCACCGGGCTGGCCTTCATCAAACGTAGCCGCTCGGCCGCGCTCTCCGTCGCGATGATGCGTTCGCGCAGGTCTCCGTTGTGATACTCCCGGTTCATGCCGTTGGTGACGTGCAGGTCCAGGCGTCCGTCGTTATCGAGATCTTCGAACCGCACGGACCACGTCCAATCGGTGGCAGCCAGACCGGCGAGCCACGCGGCTTCCTGAAGGTGCGGAGTCCCATTGGCGAGCAGGAGCACGTTGCGTAGGTATTGCGGCGCAGCCCCGCCCGCCTCGGCTTCGGGACGGCTCAGCTCCCGCGAGGTCGCCATGCCGCGGTGGTCCTTCTCGTGCGTGGTGGCAGCCATGTCGGCGACAAGAAAATCGTGCCGCCCGTCATTGTTCACGTCGCCGAAGTCCGCGCCCATCGACGAATAGGGTGTGTGCGGGATCGAAGCGTCCAGCACGTCGGTAAACGTGCCGTTGCGATTGTTGCGGAGCAGCACGTCCGGGCCCGCGAAGTCGTTGCCGACATAGAGATCGGGCCAGCCGTCGTGGTCATAATCCCACCAGATGGCGGCGTGAGTGAGACCTTGGCCGGCGACACCGGCGGCGGCAGTCACCTCGCTAAAGGTGTTGTTTCCATTGTTCCGATAAAGGCGGCCGCGTCGACCCTTCGGTTCGCGGGCGGCATCCAGCATGTTAGTGGTGATGTAGACATCGAGGAAGCCGTCGCGATCGTAGTCGCAGAACGCAGCCATCCCGCACGCATCAACGACATCGAGGCCGAAGCTCGCCGCGCTCTCGACGAACGTGCCGTTGCGTTGGTTCACGTAGAGGAGATTGGGCGCGTTGAAGCGACAGATATACAGGTCGAGCCAACCGTCGTTGTTCACGTCGGCAAACGCGACACCCTGCTTCCAAGCCTCGACTGAATCGAGTGCGCGAGGCGCGCTCCCGCGACGGGCGGCAGCCCCCTTCACGGAAAATCCAGCGGTGTCCGTGACGTCCTGGAATTTCCAGCCACCGAGATTGCGGAACAGCCGGCTTTGACCCGTCTTGCTGACGACGAAGACATCCGCGCGTCCGTCTTGATCGTAGTCGCCGATCGCCACGCCGGTGCCGAACGCGCCGAGCGCAAATTCCTGGTAGCGCTCCCCCCACATCTTCGGATCCGCATAGGGATTGTCGGCGACAACCCCGGTCTCCTCCGGACGGAGTTCCTTGAACAGCGTGGGACCCGCGACAGAGGTTCGCGGCTCCAACGGCCGCGACTCGATCGCCTCCGCAAAGGCCGGGGCAGCCGCGGCAAATGCGAACAGAAAGTGGCGCAACCCTGTGCGCCACTTACTCCGCGCGCTGTGGGGTGCGCGCCACGGAAGCCGACCGGGAAACATGCGATCGAACAAACCGCCCGCGTCGGGAGGTGGCAAGCGGATCACAAATTCTATTTATAGAGATTCGGCTGGCCGCCACTCCCCCGCTCTTCACCATGCGCTCGCACGCCCCATGAGTCCGCTTTCCCGCTCCCTGGCTCGAGCTTGGCTGTTGTTGCCCGCGCTCGCCGCTGTTCTGGTCCTGGGTTTTTCCTGCACCCGCGTCCGGCAGGTCGACGTGATCACACAACTCGGTAATCCGGTGGCGACCATCAGCACCGATTCTCCCAGCGGCTACGCGGGCGGCGTGCGCATGCTGATCGTTCCGGGGCACAACAACGAGAGCTACCAGCTCATCGTTCAAACGCAGACGATGCTCGCGGAGGGCCGCTGGAGGTTGCGTCACGCCGACTACGATAACGCACCTGCGGGCCGGCCGGTGCGTTCGAGCTCGGCTGCGCGCTGGTGGCTCGCTGGCCTCGCCTTTACCGGGCACACCGTGTTCGGGCAACCGCTGGGTCTCGCCGTGGAACGCGCCGCTCTTTGGGCCGATCCGCTGCTGCACGTGATCCTGATTCTGCTCACGACCGCGCTGGTGAGTCGCTCACTCGGGCTGCGGGCCGGCGCGCTGGCCGGTCTCGCGATCGCGGCGCTGTTTCCATTTGTCGGGCAGATCGTGCCGGGCGCACCCGACCCGCGCACCCTTGCGCTGGCCTTTCTCGCCGGCAGCGTGCTGCTGCTGGCGACGGGGATCTGGCGTGCCGAGGAGAACGCAGGACGCACGCGGCGCTCCTTCATCCTGAGCGGCGTGGCGGGCGGCCTGGCGATCTGGGCGGGAACATTCACTGCGCCCCTGCTCGCAGGTCTGGGAGTCGGAGCCTTACTCGCCGCGTGGGTCTCACGGCGTGACCCCACGCCGGCGCTGCTGCCTTGGCGGCAATGGGGCATCGCGGGGGCCTCCACGGTGATCGCCACCTTCTTGGTTGAATATGCGCCCGGGCATTGGGAGTTCGCGGCCTGGCATCTTGGCGAAGTGCACCCGCTCTACGCGCTGTCCTGGCTGGGCGGCGCAGAAATCATCCACCGCTCCGCGCGACCGCTCGCGTGGACGAGGCGAAACCTGCTCACGCTGATTCCAGCGATTCTCGCGCTCGGTGCCCTGCCCGTGACGATGCTGTGGAAAAAGTCGTGGGCTTTTATGGCCCAGGGTGCGTTCGCCGCGCGGCTCACCATGCTCGACGAAACCGAGTCGCCCCACCTGGGCTCATGGCTCGCCGGCGAGGGCGCCACGCTCCGCGCCGCCGCCGTGTTGCTGCCCGTGCTCGCAGCCTCGGTCACACTCTGGTTTGCGTGGAAATCGGCGCGGAGTCGCTATCACCGCGAAGCGATCCTCGTGATTACCGGGGCGATGGCGATCGCGCTGCCGCTCGGTGCCTGGCAACTGAGTCGCTTGGCGCAACTGGATCTGGTGCTTGTGGCACTGGTCGCCATTGCGGCCGCCCCTGGTGCTCTGGCGCACGCGGGCCCTCGCCTCCGCCTCGCGCTGGGTGGCTGCGCCCTCGCCTGTGCCGTCATCGGCCTCATCGCGATCGTGCCAGCAAAGGTGGATGAAAATAATCCGCAGGTCAGCCCCGTCGATCTGCAGAGCCTGATCGAGCGCGACTTCGCCCACTGGCTCGCGCGCCGCGTCGGACCGGCTGGAGCGATCGCGCTCGCCCCGCCGAGTCTCACCACCTCGATCATTTTCCACGGCGGGCTGCGCGGCCTGGGTTCACCCTATGGGGAGAACGAAGAAGGCTTCCGCGCCTCGATGCGCATCGCCGCAGCGACCTCGGCAGACGAAGCGCTTGCCCTCGTGCAACGGCGGCAGGTGACTCACCTCGTGATCCCATCGTGGGACGGCTTCATGGACGAATACGCGCGCCTCGGCGCCAACCAGCCGGAACACTCGCTGATTGGCATCCTGCACAAATGGCTGCCCCCGCGTTGGCTCCGCCCCATCTCCTACCAACTCCCCGCAATCCAAGGCTTCGAGAATCAGACGCTCGTTCTGTTCGAAGTCACCGAAGTGCAAGACAACAGCACGGCCCTCAGTCGCCTGGCGGAATATTTTGTGGAAACCGGTCGCGGTAGGCTCGCGGTAGCGTTGTCCGAATCGCTCGCGGATTTATTCCCCAACGACCTTACAGCACTCATCGCTCGCGCCAACACCGCCATCGCCCGCGGGAATCAGGCGGGAATGGCGACCCTGCTCACCAAGATCACCGAGCAAATCAAAGACGGCGCAGATGAAGATCTCCCCTGGGATCGTCGCGTGAGCCTTGCCATCGTGCTCGCTCATGGTCGCGACCTCAGCGCGGCCAGGATCCAGGTGCGAGCCTGTCTCGAGTTGATGGGCGAGGCGGAATTGCGCTCTCTGCCTACTCTGCCGCTCTACCGCTTCCTCACCTTGTGCAAGGCGCTCGGAGTCACGTTGCCTGACGAATCGTCGCGCACGCTCGCCCGCGAACTGCTGCCTGCGGAACTGCGCGCCGGCTTCTGAGTCGAGCCGGAGTGCATCCAAGGTCGGGACAAAGTGCGGCGTGAGCCGCGCCCGCGCACGGATCGAGTCGCGCCTCTGTCCGGCATGTGCCCGCCCAGATCACTCGCCGACCCGAGCCAGATTGCTGCGTGCCGGAGCGTAGTTGGGATCGATGGCGAGCGCCCGTCGCCACTGACGGCGCGCCTCGGCCATGTCTCCTTCCCGCGCGTGGATCACGCCGAGCAGGTTGAGTGCATCGGTGTAGTCGGGCGTCAGTTTGAGGGCTGACTCCACGGCTTGCTTCGCTTCTGCGATCGAATCGGTTTGGAAAAGCTGCAGGGCGAAGTTGAACAGGACCCAAGGCTGTGCGGGATCGAGTCGCAGAGATTCACGAAACTGCGCCATGGCCTCCCGGGCTCGATCGGGCTGGAGCGCCAGCGCCGCTGCCAAATGCGCGCGCAGCACTGCGTCTCTGGGATGCATCCGCACACCATTGCTCAGCACCCGCACTCCATCTGCCACACGATCCGCCGCCACCAAGGTGGTGCCCAGATGATAATGCATCTCGGCCGAGGTTGGCTCCGCTGCGAGCGCGATTTCAAAATGGCGCACCGCCTCGGCCGCGCGCCCCGGCAAGCGTGCGAGCAGCACTCCGAAATGGAAGTGCGTCGGCGTGTGATCCGGCATCATCCTCAAGACTTCATCGAAGCGAGCGAGCGCCTCTTGTTCACGTCCTGGGATGCGGGAGAGCGCCAGGGCCAGGTTGGACAACGCGAGCGCGAAACGAGGTCGCTGGCGGAGGGCCTCCTCGAAATGTTTCACCGCCTCCGCGTCGCGACCAACCTCCAGTAACTCCACTCCCAGGCTGTTGTGGGCCTCGGGATAGTGCGGGCGGATGCGGACCGCTTCGCGATAATGTGAGATCGCCTCGAGGGAGCGCCCGCCTGCCTGGGCGAGCATGTAGCCATACTTGTAATGTGACTCGGAGTTGTCGCGCCGGAGTTCGATGGCGCGGCGGTAGAGCGCGAGCGATTCTTCGAGACGGGCGGGATCCTTGCCGACCGCGGAAGCAAGGATGTGATGCCCCATCCAGGACTCTGGATTGGTGGCGATATTCGCGCGGAAGAGCGTCTCGTTATTCACGTAATGTCGGCTCTGCCCGTGCGAGATCAGGCCGTAGAGGACGACCGTGACACTGGCCGCGAGACTCGGCACCAAACCGCCGAGCCAGCTCGCGCGGCGTTCGGCGGCCACGAAGGCTGCGCGCGCGCCGACCACGACCGAGCCCGCAAAAACCGGAATCGCGAGATACTGGAAATGGTCTGCCACGTAGGAAAACGCGAAGGCGAAAACGTTGAAGAAACCCATCACAGGGAACAGCACGCCGGCGAACAACAGCCATGCCGCGAGAAGTCCGCGCAGACGCGTCCGCAGCAGCCATAGGACCGCGGTCAAAGCTAGCGCAGCACCAAGGCATGCCAGTCCGCGACCGGTCTCCGCAGGCAAGTCCCACCGGGGATAGAAGAAAGTGATCTCCGCGGGCCAGATGAGTTTGCCGAGATAGAACCAGACAACCCGGGCGGCGAGCAGGGTGCGCTGCCCGAGGGAGAGCGCGTAAGCGGGCCCCTGCGCACCCACCCAGGAACTCTCGAACCACACGGTCACCGCGCCGGCCACGAAGGCCAGGAGGAAGAAAGGGACAAGCGGGCGCACATCGCGGGCCCACTCCAACCGCCCCCGTATCCACCAAATCACTACAAGCAGCGCGGGCGGCAGGACCACCGTCGCGGTCTTGGCGCCGAGAGCCATGAAAAAGAGGAAGAAGGCCAGGGCATAATCGCGACGTCGTCGACCGGCCCAGAAGCGAAAGAAGACGAATGCGGAGGCCAGCAGAAACGCGGTCGACAGAGTGTTCTTTTGCTCGGTGACCCAAGCGACGGACTCGACGGCCACGGGGTGCAGCACGAACAGCGCGCCCGCCACCCAAGCAGGGGCCGACGACACGA